>DAOTAI010000017.1:0-23830 GCA_035593865.1 Acidobacteriota bacterium | reverse complement strand
GGTCAAAACTTCGGGTTTGCTTCGAAGCGTTACGTCGTTCTCACAGATCTCCAGCCGGACTGCCCGGGCCTCCAGATCGCCGGCAAAAACACCGCGCAATGAACCGGCCAGTTCCCGCAGACTGACGGTTGCCCACTCCGCGCTCCGTCCCCTGCTGTCTGAGTCGAGCCTGGAGAATTTCAACAGGCTCGTCACCGTCGATGAAAGGCGGTCAATTTCTCTGATCATCATCCGGATTTCATCTTTCTGGTCGGATGTCAGATTATCCGCCTCCTCAAGGAGTTGCAAAAGCGTTCTCATCGAACTGAGAGGGTTCTTAACGTTGTGGGCAACAGATGCAGCCATCCTTCCCAGTTCTTCCATGTGGGATTTCTGGGCAAGTTCTCTTTCCATCTGCAGCTGAGCTGCCAGCGAGCGACCACCGCTCGAGGCCACCGCTATTTCATTGGCCAGGAAACGCATAGCCTCTCGTTCGCTTCCCGAATCGGTCTGCGGGTGTTGGATCTCCAGAAAGCCAATCGGCCGCTCGGAAGCAATCAGCGGATACACTCCTTCACCCGACCTTGGGCCGCTCGGATCGAGCGATATCCAAACCTGGCTGGTTCCGAGCTCATGCTTTAAATGACTTTCCACGAACTCTTTAAACAGGTTCGGGTCGGCGATTATTGGAGCGGAATGATGGATGATTTCACCGATTTCCCGGAACTTCCGAATTCCCCGCGGAAAAGACGGTTTACCAAGCGCTCGAGACCTCGGCTCAAGGGTGGAAACAACAGCAGGATTCCCACCAGCAGCGTAGCCTCAAGAAGCAAAGACGAACTAGAGGAACCTGTTAGTTCGCCCTCGAGATAACCGCCTATGATCCGGACCCCGAGGATATAGGCAGCCAGGCTCAGAAGGATCATTAAGGCTGAGGCCAGGGGCCTGCCGGTATCGATATCCAGGAATTGGTAACGGTAGATGTAGTAACAGATGAGAGAACTGGGAACGAGCGATGCCAAAGAGGCACCCAGCATCAACCAGCCGTCGGGACTGCCCAGGTAAACGGCCGCCGCGTTGTACATCGGGATAACTGTGAAGATGATTGCCAGACTGCGAAAAACTTTTCGCTCCAGCTGGCTCCGAGGATAAGTGATGATCCGGTATCCAATGAAAGCCGCCCCGTAGTAAGCCAGGGACAGAAGCAGCAAAAAAGGAAGCATAAAAAACTGGACATCTTTCAACGGGTCTTCGGCAGGCGCCGACAGGAGGCGGGCCGCGATCACCGGGAGAGCCACCAGCGAAAGGTAAAGAACCCCCAGGAGGAAAAATATCACCTTGCGCTCCCAGGCCGCCGGAGAATGTCGCTTCCTGTAATAGATCCAGTTCGTATGCAACAGCAACGGAGGGAGCAACGCCAGGGCGACGAAGGTCACGGTGTTCACGCCGCGTGCGACAGGAGCGACTCTCGCCTGATTCATCTGGCCTAACAGCACAGAGATGAAGCTGCCGCCAAACCACAGCAGCAGGGCGCCAACCAGGGACAATAGAGCCAGCTCGAAAACCGATTTGCGCCGACGCTTAAGGAAAGCGGAAAAAAGAAACAAGTGAAGCAGGATCCCCAGGAAGAATCCTGCAAGCGCCAGTGCGTTCAACAGGTTCATCGAAGCACCCTCGGCGATCTCATCCCCTGGCTGGTAATGTTAGCTCAAGAGCCGCAGCCAATCGATACGCAGTTTCCTGCGTCGGCTGATGTCATGTAATATCGGGGCTATGCTGCCTCTCAGACTCTTACCACCGCTGGTGCTTCTGGCAATGATAGCCTGTTCTACCGGAAAGGACGCTATGCAAGCCGATCTTATTTTGACGAACGGCGATATCTGGACTGGAGATCCAGAGACGCCCTGGGCACAAGCTGTAGCGATCTCGGGCGCCAGAATTACAGCAGTCGGGGCCACTAACCAAATCCTCGCGGCTAGTCGGCCCGAGACCCAAGTCATCGACCTCCAGGGAAAATTCGTGATGCCGGGGTTCATTGATAACCACGTCCATTTTCTGGAAGGCGGCTTCAGTCTGCTGGGCATCAATCTCCGCGAGGCGAAGGACGAGAAGGAATTTGCGCAGCTGATCGGGGCGCGAGCTGCCCGCCTCTCCAAAGGGGAGTGGATAACAGGCGGAAACTGGGACCATGAGTCCTGGCCCTCCCAACGGCTGCCCACGCGGTGGCTGATCGATTCGGTAACGCCCGACACCCCGGTGTTCGTCAATCGCCTGGACGGACACATGGCCTTGGCCAACAGCTACGCCCTGAATCTGGCGAAAATAACGCGCCACACTCCTGATCCCCCCGGCGGCCAGATCGTGCGTGATCACAGGGGCGAGCCGACCGGCCTTCTGCGGGATGCCGCAATGGACCTGGTATCGCGGTTGATTCCTGAACCCTCTGAAGAGAAAAGGACCAACGCCGCCCTGGCGGCAATCCAGGAAGCTGCGCGGCTGGGAGTTACATCGGTGAACACCATGTGTTCACAAGCAGACGTGGCGCTATTCAGGAAGCTGTTCCAAGATGGAAAGCTGACCGTGAGGATCTATGCCTTCACCCCTCTTCCCGAGCTGGACAAGTCTCATGAAGGTTCGGACGAAGAGCGAGAAATCCAGGGTTCGGACGATTTTGTGCGCGTCGGGGGAGTCAAGGGATTCATGGACGGATCTCTTGGCAGCACGACCGCCTGGTTTTACGAGCCCTATCTTGACGATCCGGATTCCACGGGTCTTCCAGCGGCGATGTGCTTTCCAGAGGGAAACATGAGGCGGCTGATTGAGTCAGCAATTGAGCGAGACCAACACGTCGCGATCCACGCCATCGGCGACAGGGCCAATGAGGAACTCCTCGACATCTATGAGTCGATCCTGCGGGATGAGGGCTCTATGAAAGACAGGCGCTTCAGGATCGAGCACGCGCAGCATCTGGCGCCGAAATCGCTCGGTCGTTTCAGAAGTCTGGGAGTAATCGCGTCGATGCAGCCCTACCACTTGATCGACGACGGCCGCTGGGCCGGAAAACGCATCGGGCCCGAAAGGCTGAAGACCACTTATGCTTTCCGGTCACTATTGGACAATGGCGCCGTAGTGACCTTTGGAAGCGATTGGCCGGTTGCCCCTCTGAATCCGTTGCTCGGGGTCTATGCCGCCGTAACTCGTCGCACACTTGACGAAAAGAACCCCGGGGGTTGGATACCGGACCAGAAGATCACCGTGGAGCAGGCTTTGACGTGCTATACCAGGTCAAATGCGTACGCAATGTTCGCTGAGGATGTTCTAGGCGTCATTCGACCCGGCTGGCTTGCCGACATAATCGTTTTATCGGAAAGCCCCTTTAAGGTTGATCCTGTTAACATCAAGGCGATTCGAGTTGTTCAGACAATTGTGGGGGGACGAGTCGTCTTCTGATTTTTCGGAGACCCTTGACTATCCTATGAATCATCCGGTCCTTACTACAAAACGGCTGTTGTTGCGACAGTTTTTCGTCACTGATGCTCCGGTAGTCAAGGAGCTCGCCGGCCAACGAGAGATCGCCTATAACACACTCCTGATCCCTCATCCGTACGAGCAAGGCTTCGCGGAAAGATGGATTACGGAGCGCCAAACAGACTTCCAGAAAGGAATAGGCGTGACATTTGCGATCCTCATTAGGGAAGCCCGGATGGTTTGCGGGGCAATCGGTCTCGGAATCAATCGTCACCATTCCCACGCCGAGCTTGGCTACTGGGTGGGTGTTCCTTTCTGGAACCGAGGATACTGTACCGAAGCGGCCACTGCGGTCCTCGACTATGCTTTCACAACTTTAGAGCTGAATCGGGTATGGGCACACCACTTCAGTCGCAATCCCGCCTCCGGCCGTGTCCTTCAGAAGCTCGGCATGACTCACGAGGGGTGCCTGCGAAAGCATATTTTCAAGTGGGGAGAGTATCTGGACGTCGAACAGTATGGGATCTTGCGATCAGAGTGGTCAGCGGCGCGGGAAAAATGGACACCGTGATTCACTCACAACGATCATCTTTCGAGGGCGGCAACATTACCCTTTTTCGATAACGAGGCTTTGGATAACCGCATTGAGCTGATCCCAAGGAACATCTTTGGAGACGTAAGCGGTCGCTCCCGCCTCGCGCATCGCGGCCTCCATGTCTTCTCTTTCGTGCATTGAAAGGGCAATGATCCGGCATTCCGGGAGATCAGCCTTTATGCAGCGAGTCGCTTCAATTCCATTCATGATCGGCATAGTGACATCCATAAGGATGACGTCAGGGACGAGTCGAAGCGCCAATTCGACAGCTACTGCTCCGTCTGCGGCCCCACCTACGACCTTGATCTGACTGTTGCTCTCGAGTAAGTTCGCCAGTCCCTCTCTCAGGATCTCGTGATCATCGACGATCATGACGCGGATCGCCTGTTGGTTCTCGGATTTTTTATCCCTTTCGAGCGGCAAGTCCCGGTTTTGATCGCGAGGCGCCAGTGTCCTCGGAGCGGGCTGGGGTCGCGACGGCACAGGAATAATCATCGAGACTTCGCAACCTTCGCCCGGACTGCTCTTAATGTCGAGGGCGCCGCCCAACAACTCCAACCGCTGCTGAATATTGAACAAACCGAATCCGCCATGGCTGCGGATCTCAACCTTATCCCTTGCAAACCCGACGCCCTCATCCTTCACCGTCAGCTTCAGAAAGCCTGAATCTGCGGGCGCCAAACCCAGGGAGGCTCGACTCGCTCCCGAATGCTTCACGACATTCAAAAGGAGCTCGCGGGCGGCAAGAAACAGGAACATCTTGGTTTCTTCCCCCTCCGGCTCACTTTCCGGGTGGACCGCTAGACCCACTTTCAAGCCGTGCTCTTCTCTAAGCCGGCGGGCCAACCACTCCAGGCCGGCGACCAGTCCCCGATCTCTGAGGATCGGGGGACTCAAACCTGCAACCACCGACCTTGCCTGCTCGATCGCCTCGTTGATGAGGCCCTCCAGCAGCGGGACTTCCCCGGCCAAGTCTGACGGAGATTTGACCAACTGGAGCGCCTGGATGCGAAACTTCGCAGCTACTAACAGCTGCAAATGATCGTGAAGGATTTGAGAGAGACTTGCCCGGTATTGCTGTTCCGTCTGTCCTAATTCCTCGATCAGCTGACGCAACTCGAAGGTGTGCTGTTCGGCAAGCGCCGTCGTTTCGACAATCCGCTGTTCAAGCTCCTGATTGAGCTCCAACAGTCTCTGCTCCTGCCGCCGCAAAACGATTTCATTTCTTTTCGCGTCGCTGATTTCCACAAGGAGATGCGCCAGTCGGCCCGGTCCGATCTTGTAGACGAATACTTCAAACCATCGATCCGAAGCCGTATCGTGGCTCTGGAATCTGGCCGGCTTTCCCGACTCAATCACTCCGTGAAAGTGCTTGATCCAATCGTCCTTGACGCCTGGTAGTGCTTGACCGATGGTCTGCTCGCTGCCAGTTCCAAGGGAAACGCCTGTCAACTCGGTGTAGGCCTGGTTCACTTCCAGGAACCGGTAGTCACTCGGCGCACCTTGGGGATTGTGCACCATTTCGCACAGGCCACAGGCCTGGTTCATCTGACTGAATACTTTGTGGTAGAGATTCTCGCTCTCGTGCAACGCCTTTTCCGGTATTAAGAAACGTAAATGACAACGCGAGAGGGGAACGTCGACTTACTCCTAGACGTTACCAAAACGCAACTGGAATGTCCAAGACCGGCAATGCCTGAGACGGTATGGAAAAATCGGCGGGTCTATCCGCGTAATCCGCGGCATCCGTGCCATCCGCGGGTACTAGCCCGCGGATGGCACGGATGCCGCGGATTACGCGGACAAACCCAGCGATTCTTCTCAGACCGTCTCAGGGATTGCGGAGGAACATGAAGTTGGCTGGGGGACAGGGATTCGAACCCCGATAGCGTGGTCCAGAGCCACGAGTGTTGCCGTTACACCATCCCCCAGCAACGAGCGGCAGGAAGGATTATAACAAATCCATGGCGCGGTGCGATAGAATCGCGGGGCCAGTTTTGTTAACTCCCCGCGTATCGCCCTAGTAAGACCGCATTCAGGCTGGCGGTGTCTGTCGTTGCTCAAACGCTCGCACGAGCGACCTCGAGCCGTGTGTTCGCCTTTTCCAGCGAGATCATGACCTGCTCGTAGTCAACGCCCGGGCTCTTGGAGCGCAGCAGTCTCTCCGCCTCCTCTTTCTTCCGCCGGGCCCGTTCGACGTCAATCTCGTTCGGTCTCTCGGCAATTTCAGCAAGGACAGAGACACGGTCCGGCAAGACCTCGACAAATCCCCAACTGCAAAAAAGCCGCTCCTCTTCCAAGGCTGTCCGGTAAGTGATGACACCGACACGGAGTTCTGACAGGAGCGGGGCATGCCCAGGCAGGATTCCCAGATATCCGGTTATGGCCGGCACGGTTACAGACTGGACTTCCCCGCGGAACAGGAATCGATCCGGTGTCACGATTTCAAGGTGTATCGATTTAGGCAACAACGGCTCTGGCATAGTCTGTTGTCAATGAATTACGCTGCCTCTGCACGCAGCTTCTGAGCTTTTTCAAGGGCCTCGTCAATGCCGCCGACCATGTAAAAAGCCTGTTCGGGAATCTCGTCATGTTTGCCTTCTACGATTTCCTTGAAACCGCGTACCGTCTCGGCTACTGGAACGTATTTCCCCTTGAGACCAGTAAACTGCTCGGCGACGTAGAAGGGCTGCGAAAAGAACTTTTGAATTTTCCGTGCCCGTGAGACCGTGAGCTTGTCCTCTTCCGACAGTTCATCGATTCCCAGGATCGCGATGATGTCCTGCAGTTCGCGATAGCGCTGCAGAACCCGCTGAACGGACCGTGCAACCGTGTAATGCTCCTCCCCGATCACGCGCGGATCAAGGATACGGCTGGTAGAAGCAAGAGGATCCACAGCGGGATAGATTCCCTGCTCCATGATCTTCCGATCCAGGTTGGTGGTAGCGTCAAGGTGCGCAAAGGTCGTGGCCGGGGCAGGATCGGTGTAATCATCAGCCGGCACATAAATGGCCTGGATTGAGGTGATGGACCCTTTTTTCGTCGTGGTAATGCGCTCCTGGAGCTCACCCATTTCAGTGGCAAGGTTGGGCTGATAGCCGACAGCTGAAGGCATTCGGCCAAGCAGAGCCGATACTTCTGATCCAGCCTGGGTGAACCGGAAGATATTGTCGATGAACAGGAGTACGTCCTGCCCTTCCTCGTCGCGGAAGTATTCGGCAACGGTCAAACCCGTAAGGCCCACCCGCAGTCGAGCGCCGGGGGGCTCAGTCATCTGGCCATAAACCAGGGCAGCTTTGCTGATAACTCCTGATTCGGTCATTTCCAGCCACAGGTCGTTTCCCTCGCGAGTCCTCTCGCCCACACCCGCAAAAACCGAAAAACCACCGTGTTGGGTCGCAATCCGGTTAATCAGTTCCATGATGATAACCGTCTTCCCTACCCCGGCCCCGCCAAACAGGCCGATCTTACCGCCGCGCGAGAAGGGTTCGACCAGGTCTATGACCTTGATACCGGTCTCGAGCATTTCTGTTTCAGTGCTTTGGTCCTGAAAACTGGGTGCAGGCCGGTGGATGGGGTATCGCATCTCGGACTCGATGGGTCCCTTCTTGTCAACCGGCTCGCCCAGAACGTTCAACACTCGTCCGAGCGTCTGACGCCCCACAGGGACTGTAATGGGCGCACCGGTGTCAATCGCATTCATCCCGCGAACCACCCCATCGGTCGGCTCCATGGAAACGCATTTGACCACGCCTTCGCCCAGGTGCTGTGCTACTTCGAGCGTGATGTTGATCGGCACCGGAGTCTCGAATCCGTCGCTTACCACTTTGATTGCGTTGTATATAGGAGGCACGTGACCAGAATCGAACTGGACATCGATAACGGGTCCGACCACCTGCAGTACTTTTCCGACCGCTTCTGCCATTTTTCTCTCGCTCCTCGTCAGCCAGCCAGGGCTTCCGCCCCGCTGACGATTTCAATAAGCTCCGTAGTGATGGATGCCTGACGCATTCGGTTCATTCGCAAGGTCAGGTTCTCGATCATCTCCTCGGCATTCCTGGTCGCCGAATCCATTGCGGTCATCCTGGCGCCATGCTCTGCCGCTTCTGACTCGAGCATGGCCCTGAAGATCTGTGTCTCGACGTGTTTCGGTAAGAGACGATCGAAAATAACACTCGGGGGCTGCTCGTAAATGTAATCGAGAAAAACCTCTCGCCCCTCGGGCTCCAGCCGGCGAATGGGCAGCAGCGGCTCAATTACGAGTCGTTGCTGAATTACCGACTTGAACTCGTTATAGACCAGCTGAACCGAATCCAACTCGCTCTTGATGTAATAGTCAACAACGGCGCGCGCGATCTCCTGAGCATAGGAGTAGCTCACACTGCTGCTGATATTCACATACTGGTGTCTGATCGGCCACGGCCGTTTCGCAAACCAGTCCAGCCCTTTTCGGCCGAGCAGCGTAAGCGTGAGGGTCTTGTTGGCCGCCTCGCTCTCGATAAAACGAACAGTCGCTCTAATGATGTTCGAATTGAAGGCGCCGCAAAGACCCTTGTCGCTCGTCAGCACGAGCAGCATGACACGCTGGTTGTCTCTTTCGGCCAGCAGCGGGTGAGACGACGGGTCAACCCGAGTGGCCACCGAGTTGAGAACCGCCAGCATTCGGTTGGCGTACGGACGGGCAGACAAGACGCGCTCCTGCGCCCTTCTAAGCTTGGACGCTGAAACGAACTTCATGGCGCGAGTAATCTGCCGGATGTTTCCGACCGACCTGACGCGCCGCCTCAGATCAATTAGATTTTCGCCTGGCATAATTTCCGTTCAGGTACGATTACTCGCCTTTTTCTTTGAACCTTGCCTTGAAATCGGCGATCGATTCATGCAGCCGGCTTCGCAGTTCATCATCGAGCGTTCGCTTTTCCCTTATTGACTGCATGATTGCCGCGCCCGGACCTTCCATGAAGGTGCGCAACCCTTCCTCAAATGGCCTGATATCGCTCAATTCCAAATCGTCGAGAAAACCATTTGTGCCCGCATAAATCAGCACAATCTGGAATTCAACTGGCAACGGTTGGTATTGCGGCTGTTTCAAAAGCTCGGTTAACCGGGCGCCACGAGCCAGCTGGTGCTGTGTGGCCTTATCCAGGTCTGATCCGAACTGCGCGAATGCAGCCAGTTCGCGATACTGAGCCAGTTCCAGACGAAGGGTACCGGCGACCTGCTTCATGGCCTTGACCTGAGCCGATCCGCCCACGCGGCTGACTGAGTATCCGACGTTGATGGCCGGACGAATGCCGGCATGAAACAGATCGGTCTCAAGGAAGATCTGCCCATCAGTAATAGAAATGACGTTCGTCGGGATGTACGCGGAGATGTCGCCGGCCTGCGTTTCGATGATAGGCAGCGCGGTAAGGCTTCCACCCCCCTCCTCGTCACTTAGCTTGGCTGCTCTCTCAAGCAGTCTGCTATGGAGATAAAACACATCCCCCGGGTAAGCCTCACGCCCGGGTGGACGCCTGAGCAGCAGGGAGATCTCACGATAGGCGGCAGCGTGCTTGGAAAGATCATCGTAGATGATCAAGACATGCTGGCCCCTGTCGCGGAAGTATTCACCCATGGCGCACCCGGCATAAGGTGCCAGGTATTGCATGGTCGCGGGGTCCGAAGAGGCGGCCGAAACCATGATGGTCTTATCCATGACCTCATAATCGGTCAGGGTTTTGACCACCCGCGCAATGGTCGAACGCTTCTGGCCGATCGCCACATAGATGCAGATTATGTCGGTGTCTTTCTGATTGATGATCGTATCAATCGCGATCGCGCTCTTCCCCGTCTGCCTGTCCCCAATGATCAACTCGCGCTGCCCGCGTCCAATCGGGACCATCGAGTCAATTGCCTTGATTCCCGTCTGCAATGGCTCTCGGACCGGCTGGCGGTCGACAACACCCGGTGCGAGTCGTTCTACTGGGTTAAACTCCGTCGTATGGATCGGCCCCTTGCCGTCCACCGGCCGACCAAGGGCATCGACCACCCGGCCGAGCATCGCTTCCCCGACCGGCACTTGCATGATGCTGCGAGTCCGCTTGACGATGTCGCCCTCGGTTACGAGATGAAACTCGCCAAAAAGCACCGCTCCCACGTTATCTTCCTCGAGGTTCAGCGCGAGACCGTAAACATCGTGCGGGAACTCCAGAAGCTCCAGGGCCATGGCGTTTTCCAAGCCGTGTATACGCGCGATTCCGTCGCCCGTTGAAATCACCGTCCCCACTTCGCTGACCACAACCCCGGTATCGAAGTCCTTGATCTGTTCTTTGATGATCTTGCTTATTTCTTCCGCTTTAATCGCCATTCATCCACTCCGTAACAATTGACCATTCACGATCTAAAGGCACGTCGTCAATCGTCAATCCCCCTTCAACTGTTCCCTGATCTGCTCGAGTTGTGCACGAATTGAACCGTCCACTACAGTGGATCCGAGCTGGACTTTGAAGCCTCCTATCAAGGAAGGATCTTCGAAGTAACTCAAACGAACCATCTTCCCGGTCCGATCGGCCAACGCGCTCTCCAATCGCCGTTGAGTCAGCTCGTCAAGAGGCCTTGCCGAGGAGACCGTTCCGCGGATAATGCCCCGACTGTCATCGAGTGCAACCTCATAAGCCTCAACGACCTGGTCAAACTGCTTCAAACGCGCTGCCCGGAGAAGAAGAAGGAGGAAATTGATGATTGTCCGGCTGACCGGGATTTGGGGAGCGATCACTTCAATAATAGAACGTTTGCGCGAAAACGGCAGGGCCGGGTTGATAAGAGTCTCATGAAGTGTCGGGAAATTGCTAAACAGTCTCTGAACCGCATGAAGCTCGACCAGGATCTGATCTCCTCTTCCTTCTTCCAAGGCTATGTCGGCCAATGCCCCAGCATACCTGCGTGCCACTGAGGATGTCATGCTCGCTTACCCCTTCGTTCCTTCCTTCTGTCCGAGGCTCACAAAAAACCGCTCGACGACCTTCCGTTCGTCCTGAGGCCTGATTTCGCGGCGTATCCGGTCTTCGGCCAGTTCAACTGCCAACTCTGCCGCATACTCCCTAAGATCCTTCTGCGCGGCGCGAGTCAGATTTTCGATTTCCCGACGCGCATTTTCAAGTAGCCGATCGGAATCTTTCCGAGCTTGTTCCCGAAGTCGCTCCTTTTCCAGGTCTGCCTGCTTCTGGGCCTCCGCCCGAATCGCGGCCAACTCGGTCTCGATGTTTCCGACTTTTTGTTCGAGCGCAATCCTGTCAGCCCGGGCCTTTTCGTAAGCTTCGGCCGACGATCGGATTTCATCTTCTATCGCAGCTGCCCGTTGGGCGAAAAAGCGCTTGAAAGGGGCACGTACGAAGTAAGCAATGACTCCAAAGAGAATGAACAGGTTGACGAAACGCCCGATCGTCTCGATCCAGCCCCACCCCTCTGTGTGCCCTTCTTCCGCCGCAGCCAGGACAGAGTCGGAGAAAAACATCGCGGCGCCGAGAGCCGCGATTGCTACCGCCATAATTACAGTCCGGTGTTTCATGATTGTTGAACCAATCTGGTGCCTACCGTTACTTCTGGAGGAGATCAGGTGCGCTGCAAGACCCTCGCAGCGATCAGCTGGGCAACTTCTTCGGACTCCTGCCGCAGACGTTGCCGCGCAGCCTCCTGTTCCGTCTGGATTTCGTTCTTGGCCTGCATCAGCACCTGCTCGGCCTGGGCGCGCGCCTCCGCTAAAGCCCGTTGGCGTTCCTGAAGGGCCGCCGCCCTCACAGAATCGGCCAGACGATACCCTGCCTGCTTCTCCTGCTTAATCCGCGAAGTGTACTCATCCAGAAGCGCCTGGTGGTACTCCAGTTCTTTTTGCGCTTGTCGCCGCATCTCGACTGTTTTCTCGCGGCGCACATCCAAAACCCTGAGAAGTGGCTGGAACAGAAGTCTGTTGAGGGCAAAAAGAGTTATGAGGAAGATCAGGGATGCTGCCAATAAAGTCCAGTCAGGATTAATCACAACTTACTCCTACAGCCTTCTCGAAAAGAGTCATTTCTAGCATGGGTAGTGCGTTAACGTCAAGGTACGCAAAGCAGCAGACACCCAAGCAGAACTGATCCAATTCCCTCATGTAACATCCGCGCTATCCGTTCTATCTGCGGGATGGATAACCCACACATAAGCTCGGATGACACCCTGGCGGGCCATGGTAAAATACAAAACCCGAGGTTGCGTCCGCAACCAATCTCTAAGGAGTGTGTGATGAGTTCGAAGTTCGATCCTAACCCGGGTCAGTTGGATGAACTGCCCACCATACCTCATCGTGTCCTTTACGCCGGCATTCCTTTCTATTCGGATCCGGAATGCAAAAACCAAGTGACGGACGGTACAATCCTCATCCTGGAAGCGCTCGATCCCGACGATCCCGTTCAGGAACTCGATGTTGCGCCAACTCGAAAGAACTACGAGCCCGGACAGATCGTCGCATGGGACCTGAACAACAAGAAGCTCTGGGAAAAATGTTGGTACCGCAACCCGGAAACCGGCAACATTGAACAGGCGTGGACTTACCACGTTGAATTCATCGGAAAGGTCGTAAGCCCGAGGGCCTTAGAGGCCAATTCTGAACGGCTCCAACAGCTGCAAGCGGCTATGAAACCCAGGCCGACACCGCAGATAAACTGAGGTATCCGGAGCCAGAACACGTCAGAGATTTATTCACCCAAGGAAGCCGGGAGCGTCGGCCGCTTCCGGCTCAAATCAGCCGGCCTCGACCGCCAACCATCAGATGACAGTTCCTTCCTCTATGACAGCGTTCTTGGGGATAATGACCACGCCGTCGCGGACGTAATAATTCCCGCCGTCGAAATCCGTCAGATTACGAGTGTTCTCAATCCTGACGTTCCGGCCGATGCGCGCATTCTTGTCGATGATCGCGCCTTTAATAAATGTGTTGCTTCCGATCCCCACGGGAATCGACAGGGAGTTGGAATCGTAGTAGTCGGCGCCCATCACCAGACTGTTGTGGACCTCTGCACGCCGATCGATCACGGTCCGAATGCCGATAACCGAATTAACGATCCTCGCGTTTCGAATTGAACAGCCCTCGGAAATAATGCTGCTTTCTACCTGACAGTCCTCAAGCCGGCTTGCAGGCAGAAAGCGTGGATGAGTGTAAATCGGCGCCTCCGGGTCGTAAAAATTGAAATGAGGGCATTCGGTGGTCAGATCGAGGTTAGCGCGATAGAAAGCACCAATCGTCCCGATATCCTCCCAGTAGCCGTTGAAGATGTATCCGTAGACATCAAAATCAGCTAAAGCCGCCGGGATGATGTCCCTTCCGAAATCGAGTTTTGTCCCGTCTTTCAAGACCTCCACCAGGACATCGGTGTTGAACAGATAGATGCCCATTGACGCAAGAAGCGGCTTCTCTTTACTTACCCCGGCTTCCTTCCAAGTCGACACATCGACTTTCAGCCGGTCGATCAGTTTTGGATCCTTCGGCTTTTCATTGAACTCGGTCATTCGGCCGTCGTTCTCCATCTTCAGAATGCCGAAGGACGAAGCCTTAATCTCCTCAACCGGAATCACGCAAACGGAAATATCGGCTTTGCGCGCCAGATGCTGTTCGATTAGCTTCCGGTAGTCCATCCTGTAGAGTTGATCGCCTGACAAGATCAGGATGTACTTCACGTTGTACGTCAAAATGTGTCTGAGCGTACGGCGCACGGCATCAGCCGTCCCTTGAAACCAATGAACACTCTCGGGAGTCTGTTCGGCGGCCAGGATATCGACAAAACCTCGCGAGAAAAACCCGAACTTGTACGTCTGGGTAATATGCCTGTGGAGAGAAGCCGAATTGTATTGAGTGAGGACGAAGATCTTATTGATTCCGGAGTTGATACAGTTGCTAATGGGAATGTCGATCAGCCGATACTTGCCGCCGAGGGGAACGGCGGGCTTGGAGCGAACCAGTGTCAGCGGGAAAAGGCGAGTTCCCTTGCCGCCTCCCAAGACCAGTCCAAGAATGTCTTTCACAGGCCCATTGTAGCATGGCCTCACCGGGACAACCTTGTAAGGACTGTCTCTACCGCTTTGACAAATAAGAACTTCGAGTCGTCCGGTATGCTAGAATGGCTTCACCTGGAAAGATAAATGGCCCTTGAGCGAATCCATCTTCAGGACGAGATTGACGAACTCCTTGAAGAGCTGCTCAGTCTGGAAGAGTCCGATCATCTGTTCGTGAGTCTGTACCTTGATACTTCGGTCAACGCCGAGGGTCAGCGACTCTATCCGATTTACCTGAAGCAGAAGGTCGCCGATCTGGTGCCCGTTATTGAAGGCGCCAAGGGCGAAGCCGGCGTTCGCGAGTTACGGGAAAACGTGGCCCAAATAGAGATCTATTTAGGCCGGGGTTTGGAAAAAAGCACACGTGGAGTTGCCATCTTCTCCTGCAAAGGGCACGATTTCTTTCGTGCTCTTCAGCTGCCAGTCCCTGTCCGGAATAAGATTGCCGCTTCAAGGGCACCGAATCTGGATGTCCTGATCGAGCTTCTCCAGCAGACCCATCATTTCTGTGTCGTCGTCTTCGACCAGCAGTCAGCACGGATCTTCAGCGTCTATTTGACCGACATAGTCGGTAAGCGCCATTTGTCGAACCCGGCTTTTCCACCACATACCCAGCCCGGAAGCGCTTCACGCGTTCGGTACGACCGGAGAACTCGAGATCAAGTTCAACAATTCCTGCGAGAGCTTGCCGAGACAATCGAAAACCTGATGCGCAGCGAAAAGACCCAGGGACTCGTTCTTCTCGGCACCCAGGCCAATATCGCCGAGCTAAGGAAATTTCTTTCCGCCGAGATCGACAAACAAGTGCTGCTGACACAGGCTGTCCCCCCAACAACGACCGACTCGGAGCTAATCGACCGAGTGTTGGCGGAGGTCCAGCGACGGGAGCAACTGCTCAGTCGACAAACACTGGAGCAGCTCTATGACAGGCTTTCACAAGATTACCTCTCAGCAGCAGGACTGGAAGCAACCCTGCTCAATCTGCAGCTAGGCAAGGTCCAGACGCTGGTCATCAGCTCGCAGTTTAACGCCCGGGGGAAGAAGTGCACGAGATGCGGGTCGCTGTTTACGCTATCTGGTGACGAGTGCACCTATTGCCGAACTCCGACTGTGGAAGTAGATTTGCGTAACCAAATGGAAAAACAGGCCGAGCGGCAAGGCGCGAAGATTGAGATTATTCAAGGTGCTTCCTTCCTCGACCATCTGGACGGAGTGGGCGCCCTGCTCAAGTTTTGAACTGATCCCTGCGGTTGAGCAGGCTTTCAATGGTTTCACGGGTCTCGGGGTCGGTTTCGATTGTTTTTCGCTTCTCGAGCAGTTGGAGTGCCTCTTGAGACCCGATTCGAACAAGCGCCCAAGCGGCATGACGCCGTAACATAGAGTCTTCGTTCTCAAGGAGCCGCTCGAGCTCCGAGACTGCTTCGGAAGTCCCGGCGTTTCCCAAAGCTACGGCGACATTGCGCATAAGGCCCCGCCATTTGCTCCGCTTGATCGCCGTCCGCCTGTATCGCTGCGAGAACTCTTCCGGCGTCAGTCGAGCAAGCGTCGTCAAGCGATTTTCCGCGACCTCCGGTTTGGGTTTAAGGTCGACGACGGGAGAGAACGGGGACTTCCGGTTCCAGGGACAGACGTCCTGGCAGATGTCACAGCCGAAAATCCAAGACCCGGTTGCTTGCCGATGCTCTTCAGGAGTGTCCCCACGAAGCTCAATAGTCAGGTAAGAGATGCAGCGGCGGCTGTCGAGAATGTAAGGCTCAAGCGCGCCGGTCGGACAGGCATCAATGCACCTGGTACAGGATCCGCAGTAATCGCGAACCGGCTCGTCATACTCCAACTCCAGGTCGGTAAGGATTTCGCCAAGGAAAAACCACGAGCCTATCCGTCGGTTCAGGATGTTCGTGTTCTTCCCTTGCCATCCGAGACCGGCCCTGACTGCCCAGGCCTTCTCCAGAATCGGCCCGGTATCGACGTAAATTTTGGTCCGGCTTTCGGGCTCTAGCCGCCTTATGGCGGCAGCAAGCGCTTCCAGTCTTTCTCCCACCACCAGGTGATAGTCGGTCCCTCCGGCGTACTTGGAAATCCGACCTCGGGCAGAAGAAGAATCAGACGGATCCGGCGAGCCTCGCGTCGAATCGAGGTGGCGATAGAGCATAGCCAATGAGATGACCGATCGCACGCCCGGAAGCAAGCGCGTCGGGTCCAATCGGCGCTCCGGATCCGTCGCCATGTACGCCATCTCACCATGGAAGCCGCGTTCCAGCCACTCGAGAAACCGTTCTCCCTCAAGCGGCTGGGCACGGGCCACTCCAACGGCAGAGAAATCCAGTTTGAAAGCCTCTTCCCGAATACGTGCGGTCAGCTGACGCGGGTCCACTCCAACCCCTTCATCCGGGCGGCGAGGCTCTCCAGGTAGTGCTGATCAACCGGCCCGAAGTCCTCGCGCCGATCGGAATCGATGTCCAGGACAGCGCGCACTTTGTCTTCTTTGTCAAAGACAGGAACCACAATCTCCGATTGAGACCTGAAGTCACAGGCAATATGGCCGGGAAACTGGTGAACGTCTGGAACGAGGATGGTCTGACGGCGCGAGGCGGAAGCCCCGCATACGCCCTTGTTGGCAGGGATTCTGATGCATCCCAGTGTACCTTGGTAGGGCCCGATCCGCAGCTCCCCATCCACCATCCGGTAAAATCCAACCCAGAAGAAGTTGAGCCTTTGCTTGATCAGGCATGAAACAGTGGCCATCCAGATGATCGGATCGTCTTCATCAGCCAGCACCGATCCAATGTCTCGCATCAGATCAAGGTAGAGATCTTCTCGTCGCACCATTTTTGTTACGAGTATACATGGGACAAAACCCGAACGGCGTGAAGCGCCCCGTTCGATTCTACTGGTAGGCAATCCAGACAAGGGCGACCGCCAGCACCACGACCATGGCTGCAAGGTAAAGAAGCATTCGAAATAATCGCTCTTCGCGTGCCTGGTCCCGCTTCTCCGCAGACCGGTCGTCGATTTGCAGCCGCATTCGGTCCGGATCAATCAGTCCTTCGGAGAGCCCCAACTCCTTGGAGATCTGCTGAAGGTTGACGAATCGTGGGACAAACCACACAAAGGCGACCAGGCCAACCAGCAACAGTACCAGCCAGGGTCTGTTCGGCTCCACAAAGAAGATAAGAGCGACTGCAAGGACGAGAACCAACCCGACCAGGATCCGAAACGCCGTCCAGGGGACAGTGGGCCGAAAAACCGCACCACACCGCGGGCACACCAGTCGCGACGGCGTGAAAATTGGATCGGTCCATAACCTGCTTTTGCAGATCGGGCAGCGTTGAGACATTAATATCGATAAAATTCCCGGACTGACGGGATCTCAAGAATCGATGCCGCAACGACCGAAGCAATCCTTTTCCGCACCGGAGTGACGTTTCCTTTCCCTTCGGGATGCAAGCGACTCGAAAACACGATGACAAAGGTTTGGGTCAACGGATCGATCCATAACGAAGTCCCTGTGAACCCAGTATGCCCAAAAGAGCCAATTGGAAAAAGATCGCCTCGAGTGCTGCTGTAAGGGCTCCTGATGTCGAACCCAATCCCCCTGAGAAAATCCATACCGACCGGCGACTGACTGGTCGTCATTGTCAGAACACCCAGCGGTGACAGGATCCGGACTCCCTCAAAAACGCCCAGGTTTAGCAGCATTTGGGCGTATATCGCCACGTCGTTGACGGTCGTGAAAAGACCGGCATGACCCGCACATCCGCCCATCCGAAATGCGGTGGGGTCGTGCACCGTCCCACGAAGCATGACCTTGTCTCGCGGTTCGCTCGGGGCAATACGCGAGATCAGCTGCAGATCCGGCTGAAAACCGGTATCGGTCATGCCCAGCGGACCGTATATGCGTTCGGTAGTAAACTGATGAAGAGTCTGACCCGTTACTCGCTGAACAATATCACCCAAAAGAAAGTAATTAATGTCGCTGTAGATGAATTTTTCGCCCGGCCGGGCAACCAGCTTCTCCTCACAGGCTAGTGATATCGCAGTGTCGTATCCGACCCACGGCTTGTCCAGATCCAGATCGGGTCGAAGTCCTGAGTAATGAGTCAGCAGCTGCAGAAGCGTTATCCTTCCCTTCTCGTGCTTGGCGAAATCCGGAATGTAACTGGCAACAGTATCTGTAAGTGAAAGCTTGCCGTCTTCGACCAGTATCATCACGGCTGGAGCCGTTGCAACAACCTTGGTCAGCGAGGCCGCGTCGAAAATCGTATCCTCTGTCATCGGCTCCGGCTCGGGCACTAAAGCTCTATGGCCGAAAACCTTTCGATAGACGATGTGACCCTGGCGGGCAACCAGCACTACGGCGCCCGGTATCTCGCCCAGCTTAATCGCCTCGTCGACAATGGAATCGATCCTGGCTAAGCGCTCAGGGGCCATACCGACAGAGCCAGGATCGGCAATTGGCAATCCAGGCTGCGCCATCAGCGCCGTAACACTCAATATGAAAAAGCAAAAAACTCCTTTTAGTCGCATCCAATCATCCCTGCGCTAACCTAAAGGCTTTATTGTAGTTCAAAGAGACCTGAGCGCAGAGATGAATTTGGACTTTCGGACAGCCGTGGCTCCCTTTAGGTCATCGCTACTGTGTTCCGCATCACAAAGATCGGACTCAACTCTAGGAATTTCCTGATTTTTCGCACTTTTTTCTTTACATTCGCGGCAATTTCTGGTCTAAGATACGCTTGATTGTAGTGTAAACGGCGACACCAACTCAGAGGCGCGTGAACTCCATGAATGTAGGAAAGAAAATCCTGAAACTGCGACTGCAGTCAAAAATGAGCCAGCGAGAGATATCGAACATATCAGGCTTGGCAGTCTCGTATCTCTCACGACTCGAGAATGACCGAATAACACCGTCTATCAAGACGCTTCGAAAGATTTCCGGGGCTCTAGGCGTACCGTTGACCGCCCTTCTGGACCGTGAACCGGGCTGCGAGGCACACGGGGAGAAATGTCCAGTAACGCCGAACGGCCGCTGCATCATGAACCAGCTTTTTGCGGGGCGGGGACGGAAACCAAAATCTCAGACAGAGACATATTCGCCGCAGCAACTGGAACTGCTTCGGCTCTGCAACACTTTGCTTCAGCTTGACGACAGAGAGATATCCAACGCTCTTGCGATAGTGATGAAATCGCTCCTGGCATTGTCCGAGAACAAGGAAGGAAGCCAGGCCGGGGACGAGCCGGAGTC
Source organism: Acidobacteriota bacterium (assembly GCA_035593865.1). Classification (GTDB taxonomy): domain Bacteria; phylum Acidobacteriota; class UBA6911; order RPQK01; family RPQK01; genus RPQK01. The sequence goes on along the minus strand of DAOTAI010000017.1, from coordinate 4,478 downwards.
CGGCATTTCTGTGAGTCAATTGGAAAAAGGGCCGCAGAGCCGAGTGGGAGAGACTTAGAACCAGTCTCGAACGAGCTGCGCCCGTGCGACTGTCAAAACCATAATCTCATCCACCTCGCCGGTCTCACGAAATAAGCGACAAATTTCGTTTATCGTTGCACCCGTGGTCATCACATCGTCGATAAGGAGAAGCCGCGCGCCCGCTCTGTGCCCCACTCCCGATATCCGGAATGCCCGTTCTACGTTCTTTTTCCTCTCGACACGGTCAAGACCAAACTGCGGAAGCGTGTGGCGCACTCGGCGCACGGCCTTCAACACCGGCAGCCCTAACCGAGCGCCCAACACGCGGGCCAAGGCCAGCGTTTGATCAAAACCCCGTTCTCGCTTCCGTCTCCAGTGAAGCGGTACCGGAACGATGAAATCGGCTTGGAACTGGTGACGCTCCGAGAGGTAGGTGTTGGCCAGGCGTGCCGCCAAGGGATAGGCCAGTCTTCGGTAGCCATCGAACTTGTATTTGCGTATGACTTCCCTGAGCTTTCCCTCGTATGGACCAGTTGAGCGAGCCCAATCGAACAGGCGGGTCTCACTGCGACAGGGACCGCAAACAGCTTCGAGGTCAGACAAGCTTCCCGGCACTGCAGCGCCGCAGTAGTAGCAAGCCGGATATTGGTGAGTCTCCAGGCTATTGAGACAGGTTCGACAAAGAGGACTGAACTGAGGATTGATAACCCAGGTGCCGCACACCACACAGGTCTGCGGGAACAGGAGCGCTCCAAGGAAGCAACGAGCCGCGTTAAAGATTTTCATACTATCTATAACGCGGCTGTTGAAAAATCTACGAAGAAATCAGTACGGAAACTGCCTAAAGGGTGCCTAAAGGCGTCCCTCTTCTTCTAGTTCCTGGCAGCTCCTGCAGAGTCTTGCCCACGGAACTGCCTCCAACCGGCGGATCTCCACATCTTCCCCGCAGTTCAGGCATTCGCCGAAGGCACCCTCTTCGATCCGGGCTAACGCTTCCGTGATCAACTGCATGAGCTGACGGTCGTTGTTGCTCTTGCTGAACATGAACTCTTTCGTATAGGAACTTGTCGCTCTATCCGCTATGTCCATGGTCTCGCTCTCGTTATCCGCTTCACGACCGTAGTTCTCAGTTTTTTGGATGAGGGCAGCGAGTTCAGCCTTCTTCGCCTGCAAAATCTGGCGAAAACGATCCAGTTCTTTGGCTTCCATCAAGTGAAGAACCTCCGTTTGTTATTTGTGATAAGGCAGGCTCCTGATCATGCTCATAGAGCGATATACCTGCTCGAGGACAACGACTCGCGCCAACTCGTGTGGTAAAGTCAATTTCCCCAGCGACCATTTAAGACGCGCCGGCTGCTTAATTTGTTCAGGTATCCCGCCATATCCGCCAACTACAAAACTCACCACAGGCTCGCTGCGGTTCATTAGCTCTTCCAGCAGGGAGGACAGTTCCCGGCTGGATAACTGACGACCCGATTCATCCAGCACTATCAGGTACGTGTCCTTGACCTTCTGTTCAATACTCCTTGCTTCACGGCTGAGCCGAGCACCGGCTTGGCTCCGGCTGTTTTTCTTCAGCTCGGGCACCCAGATTCGCTCGGTTGGCAAGAAGTGCCCCAGGCGTTTAAGATATCGTTCCTCCAGCTCAGCCAGATGCGGATCCTTGGTTCTACCTACCCAAACAAACCTGAAGTGCACGGAACAAATTATTGTACCTGCCTATTTCGCTACCCGCAAGTTTGTTGGAGCAAGGTCTGTTGAATCCAACAACACACCCCGGTATACCCCTGTTCTGTACCGATGTGCAAGGCAGAGCGACGATTGGTGTCCCCGTACATAGGTTGAGTTGGTTCGCTTACGAAGGCTTCCCGCGGCCACGCAGTGTCAGAGTATTGAGGGGAAGGACGGACAGACAGGAACCGGTAGAAGGCAGGGTGTAACGGATCTCAAGCGCCCAGAGCTGCCGGCTGCACGGCAAGACCATCGCTCCAGAGCTTTTCCAGTTTGTAAAACTGCCGGGCCTGTAAGGAGAAAATATGAATAACGAAATCGAGGTAATCCATCAGGATCCACTCCGCCTGCTGGTAACCCTCGATGTGACTCGGACTCAGTTGCTCCTCTTTTTTCAAACGTTCGACCAGGCCATCACAGATCGCCTGATTCTGCCGTTCATTGTAACCATGACAAATCACGAAGAAATCTGTAAAGGACGATATTCTGGAGATATCCAGAACCACGATCTCTTCGCCTTTCTTGCTGTCAATGGTCTCGCAGACTTTCTTGAGGATTGTTTGGGTTCTTTGGGTTCTTTTCATAGAGTCGGTATTTGCGTATATATGCAAGAACCGCCGGAGAGAGGGAGTCCGGAGAGGGCGTCCCGCCTTCCGCAATCGTCTCGCGAATCTCGGTTGAGCTTATGGCAGGAGGGTTCAGGTTGATTAGAAAGGAGTGGCCAGGTTGTATCTCGCAACGAGTGTCTGAATAAATCGGTTGTATCACTTCCTTCAGCGCTTCCGGTAGGGCCAATTCTGCGATATCAACGTGAGAGCCGGAACGCTGGATGAACACGCAGCAGTGTTCAAGCAGGAGTTTATCATAATCCTTCCAAGAGTGAAGATCCCGCAACGAATCACTTCCGGCGATGAAACAAAATCGGTCTGCGGGCCGTTCGCGAACCAACGAATCAAGGGTTTCGATTGTGAACGAAGGAGTCTTGCGCTCGAGCTCCCAAGTGCAGGCCACCAGGCGCGGTTCCTCTTTGAGGGCAAGAACCGTCATCGCATAACGATGGTAAGGTCCGGCGAGCGTTTTCTTCTCTTTGTGCGGAGGGACGTTAGCGACCATAAACCAGACCTCATCAAGATCGAAAATCTCGAGCAGCCGCCGGGCAACGTATACGTGGCCTTGGTGGATCGGATCAAAGCTGCCTCCCAGAATACCAACGTTCATCCCTGCTCCCCTTTAAGCTCCACTCTAAGCTGCTCGACCATCCGATCTTTCAGTTCCCTGATGCCCTGTCCCGTGACAGCGGAAATCTTCTGAAAAAGGAGGTCGTGCGAATGGCAAAACTCTTCTAACTTGACTTGTCTGTCAAGGTTGGCGGCATCGATCTTCGACGCCACAACGATCTGCCTCTTCTTGGTCAGCTCGGGACTGTATAACTCCAGTTCGTTCTGGACCGTCTGGTAAGCCCTGACGGGGTCGGGTTCCCCTGAGTCGCTGACATCAACCAGGTGAACCAGTACTCTCGTCCGCTCCACGTGCCTCAGGAACTGGTCTCCGAGCCCAATCCCCCGGTGAGCGCCCTCGATTAAACCGGGGATGTCGGCAACCACAAAGGAGAAGTGATCGTCATAGGACACTACGCCGAGATTGGGAGTCAGTGTAGTGAAAGGATAATCGGCAATTTTAGGTCTGGCCGCTGAGATGACGGAAATCAATGTGGATTTGCCCGCATTCGGGTAGCCGACCAGCCCGACATCCGCCAGGACTTTCAGCTCAAGAACCAGCACTTTTTCTTCTCCCGGCTGGCCCTCTTCTACGTGCCTTGGCGCCTGATTAGTAGCCGTGGCGAACGCCGCGTTCCCGCGGCCGCCGGATCCGCCTTTCGCCGCCAATACGGTCATCTCCGGCCGGTCCAGGTCGAACAGCAGTTCCCCCGTGGACTCATCGTAAACCTGAGTTCCTACGGGGACTTCGATGATACAGTCTTTCCCGTCGCGGCCATGGCGATTGCTGCCTTCACCATGCCTGCCCCTCTCGGCCGCGAAATGCTGTCGATACTTGAAGGAAATGAGAGTGTTCAGATGAGGATTGCTGCGCAGGTAAACGCTCCCGCCCCGCCCACCGTTGCCACCGCTGGGCCCCCCGCGCGGGACATGTTTCTCGCGCCGGAAGGCCAGGCATCCGTCTCCGCCACGGCCCGCTTTTATGAAGATCCTGGCGTGATCAACGAACATGAGCGTCAGTTAGTGAGACAGTGAGAAAAGGAGAACGTTCTACGAAGCACTGTTTTCGGCCGGAAGGATTGCGTCGCCAAGCGTTCGACCTGGTCGCTTTCTCACGACCAGGTTGCCCCGCCGATTTCTTCACGTGTCTCAGCTACCGGCGCTCAAGGACTGGCGAACTTTATCAGCTTGCCTGCGGAACAACATGAACAAACCGGCCTTTGCGACCGCAGTCCTGGAACTCCACCCTGCCGGAGATTTTCGCGAAGAGCGTGTCGTCTCTTCCGCGGCCCACGTTACGGCCCGGCTTGAACGGAGTGCCACGCTGTCTTACGAGGATTGATCCCCCGCTGACCAATTGCCCGGAGAAGCGCTTGATACCCAGCCGTTGGGCATGGCTGTCACGGCCGTTCTTTGAGCTGCCAAGTCCTTTCTTGTGTGCCATACGCTACTCCTTATCTTTCTCTTTTTCGGCTTCTTTATCTTTTTCCAATGCCGGTGACGCAAGGC
>DAOTAI010000453.1:0-4128 GCA_035593865.1 Acidobacteriota bacterium | reverse complement strand
ACCTTCCTTGAGGTGATCGAGCATGAGGAGATGATCTTTCCACTGCTGATCGATGATCTGCAGCATGATCATCCGCTCGTACCAGCGCATGACCTGCGGCCCGAGATCCCGCTCTTTCTGTTCGTAACGCTCCCTCGCCGCCTTGACAAGGGCTTCTTCGATCTCGTCGCGGTTCAGGCCGGATGTATCGGGGAGATCCGAGATCCCGAAAACCCGCAGCATGTTGACTCGCAGGTTTTCCAGGTCCCACTCTTCGGGATCGGATTCCGGCGGAAGGTAGGTTTCGACAAATTCAGCAATAATGTCATCGGCAAGACCCAGGAGATACTCTTTCTGGTCCTTGCCTTCAAGCAGCTCACGACGGAAGCGATAAATCTCTTCGCGCTGCTTGTTCATGACATCGTCGTATTCGAGCAGGTGCTTGCGGATTTCAAAGTTCCGCGCTTCGACCTGTCTCTGGGCACGCTCGATCTGCCGGGTGATCAACTTGGATTCGATCGGGACGCCCTCTTCCATTCCGAGTTTCTGCATCAACCCGGAGATGTTGTCCGAGCCGAAGATGCGCATCAGTTCGTCTTCCAGGGAAAGGTAAAAGCGACTTGAACCCGGATCGCCTTGTCGTCCCGCGCGCCCGCGTAACTGGTTGTCGATACGCCGAGCCTCGTGCCGTTCGGTTCCGATAATGTGCAGGCCGCCCAGCTTGACAACCTCATCGTGCTCCACTTTCCAGGCCGGCAGCAGTTTCTCGACCTCTTTGCGGTACTCGTCCATGTGATCTTCCCAGTGCATGTCCCGGTCCCGCAAAATAAGCTTAGCGGTGAATTCCGGGTTGCCTCCCAGGATGATGTCGGTGCCGCGTCCAGCCATGTTGGTAGCAATCGTAACGGCGTGCTTGCGTCCAGCCTGCGCGACAATCTCGGCTTCCTTCTCATGGTATTTCGCGTTCAAGACGACATGTTTGATCCCTCTCCGTTTGAGAAGTCCTGACAAACGTTCGGATTTCTCGATGGAGGTAGTACCCACCAGTACAGGTCGGCCTTTCTCATTCAGCTCCTTGATTTCCTCGACCACGGCGTTGAATTTTTCCCGCTCGGTGCGGTAAATCACGTCTGGATATTCGTGCCGGATTAATTCCTTGTTGGTCGGGATAACCACGACTGATAGCTTGTAGATCTTCTCGAATTCAGCGGCTTCGGTCTCGGCGGTGCCCGTCATGCCGGCCAGCTTCTCGTACATACGGAAGTAGTTCTGAAATGTAATGGTGGCCAGCGTCTGGTTCTCGCGCTCGATCCGCACCCCTTCCTTCGCCTCCAGGGCCTGGTGCAATCCGTCGGAGTAACGGCGTCCATGCATCAGACGCCCCGTGAACTCGTCAACAATGATCACTTCCCCGTCCTTGACCATGTAGTCGACGTCACGTTTGAAAAGCGTATGAGCCTTGAGCGCCTGCTGAATGTGATGAACAAGCTCCATGTTCCGGGGATCGTATAGATTGTCGATTCCCAGGAACTTCTCCGCCTTTTCGATCCCCGGCTCCTGCAGAACCACCGTGCGAGCCTTTTCATCGATCGAGTAGTCCTCGTCGCGACGCAGTCGGGGGATTAACTTGTCGATCTTGTAGTACTTATCGGTCGATTCTTCAGACGGACCGCTGATGATCAACGGTGTTCGTGCTTCATCGATGAGGATCGAGTCCACCTCATCGACAATGGCGTAATGGTGTCCCCGCTGGACGCAATCTTCCAGCGAATACTTCATGTTATCGCGCAGGTAATCGAACCCGAATTCGTTGTTGGTACCGTAGGTAATGTCGGCTTGATATGCCGCCTTTCGTTCCTGGTCGGGCATGTCATGTTGAATCACACCGACGGTCAGCCCCAGGAACCGATAGATCGGTCCCATCCACTCCGCATCTCGTTTAGCCAGGTAGTCGTTGACCGTGACGACATGAACACCTTTTCGATTCAACGCGTTTAAATAGGCGGCCAGAGTGGCAACAAGCGTCTTCCCTTCTCCGGTCTTCATCTCGGCGATCTTCCCGCTGTGCAGCACCGCCGCGCCGATCACCTGGACATCGTAATGGCGTAACCCGATGGTGCGCCAACTCGCTTCCCGACAGGCGGCAAATGCTTCGGGAAGGAGATCATCGAGAGTCTCTCCTTTATCCAGGCGGGACCGAAACTCGTCCGTCTTGGCTCTCAGCTCTGAATCGGAAAGCCGACTGTAAGCCTCTCCGTAGCTATTAACCCGGTCAACCAGAGGGCGGATCTTCTTAAGCTCTCGCTCGTTCTGGCTACCGATGATCTTTGTGAGGATAGCGTTGAACATGACCTGTCAATTCTAACACCTCGGGCGGCTTGCTTGGGACGAACGGCGGGTCATCGCAATTACCTGAACAGAGCTTGGAACACAGCGCTTATCCCAGAATTGGGAAAAATCCCGCCTACTTTCACGGGATTGTATATAATTCCGCAATGGAAATACCCGAAGCTCTCACATTCGATGACGTCTTACTTGTTCCAGCTAAAAGCGACGTCCTACCGGGCGAGGTTGATCTCAGGACTCTTTTCTCTCGTAACATCCCGCTAAACATTCCGCTCTCCTCGGCTGCAATGGATACGGTGACCGAGGCACGTCTGGCAATTGCACTCGCAAGGCAGGGAGGAATTGGAATCGTTCATCGCAACCTCTCTATCGAGGCGCAGGTGGGCGAAGTAGACAAAGTGAAACGCTCCGAGTCAGGCATGATTGTGGACCCGGTTACGGTGCGGCCGGAGACGAGTATTCGAGAAGTCCTCGATGTCATGCGCCGTTACAAGATTTCCGGGGTGCCGGTGACAAGCAGTGAGGGCAAGCTTGTAGGCATCCTTACCAACCGCGATCTGCGCTTTCTTGAAGATCTGGACGCGACTGCCGCCGATCTGATGACGAAAGACAACCTGGTCACCGTCAAGGAAGGTATCAGCCTGGAAGAAGCGAAAAAGAGGCTTCACGCTCATCGAATCGAGAAATTGCTGGTGGTCGACGATGATTACAACCTGAAAGGATTAATCACGGTCAAAGACATCACGAAGATGATCACTTATCCTAACGCCGCCAAGGATTCGCTCGGACGCTTGCGAGTGGGCGCGGCGGTAGGCGCCACGGGTGACTTTCTGGAAAGGGCGCTCGAGCTTGAAAAGGCGGGCGCGGATGTAATCGTCGTTGACACAGCCCACGGTCATACCAAGCGGGTTATTACAGCCGTGGCTGGGCTGAAAAAGAACCTCAAGCGGGCTGATGTCGTCGCCGGAAACATTGCCTCGGGTGAGGCCGCACAAGACTTGTACGACGCCGGCTGCGACGCGGTCAAGGTCGGAATGGGTCCTGGCAGTATCTGTACGACCCGGGTAATCAGCGGAGCGGGAATGCCTCAGCTGACCGCAATTCAGAAAACGGTCGAAACGGCGCGCAAGCTGGATATCCCGGTTATCGCAGATGGGGGCATCAAGTTCTCGGGAGACATCGCCAAAGCTATCGCGGCGGGCGCAGATTCGGTGATGATCGGCAACCTTTTTGCGGGCACCGACGAGTCTCCGGGAGAACTGATCTTCTATCAGAACCGGAGTTACAAGACCTACCGAGGCATGGGATCCTTAGGAGCCATGGCAGGCGGAAGCGCGGACCGCTATGCGCAAGAAACTGAAACGGGCGAGCGCAAGCTGGTGCCGGAGGGAATCGAGGGACGAGTCCCTTACAAAGGCAGTGTGGAGAACCTGATCCCGATGCTTATCGGCGGTCTTCGTTCGGGAATGGGCTATTGCGGTGTCCATAACATCAAGGAACTCCAGACACGAGCCCGTTTCATCCGGGTTTCAAACCTGGGATTGCGGGAATCGCATGTGCATGACGTGATCGTCACCAAGGAAGCTCCGAATTACCGGGTAGAGGAATGATCACCGCCCGCCTGTCATCCGTGTAATCCGCGCAATCCGTGCCTATCCGCGGGATGATACCCGCAGATAACACGGATTGCGCGGATTACGCGGATGCGCCTACCAGGAGCAAGGGCCGAATGCTTTGCTGCACTGCCCTTCACAGCAGCCTGCTCAGATCGACCACCCGGAAACATCTGTCCTCATAGACCAC
>DAOTAI010000016.1:0-23839 GCA_035593865.1 Acidobacteriota bacterium | reverse complement strand
ATACCACAAAAGGCGGCCCTTTTTTCATTAAGTGTGTGAGAAATCCGGGTTAGTGATCGCTTGCGATTCGAAACTGCGAGCGAGACGGGTCGGACTTGCGAGCAACCAGGTTGAGGATGGGCGCAGCGGTTGAGTGACTCGCGGCTTTGTTGCGAGTTGTATCCTGGCTCGCTCTCGCCTCCAGGCTCGGTCGCAACAATTCGTGCAAATGGTTCGTAGATTTTGCCCTTCGAGCGTAATAGTACAAGGGAGAAGACAAAGCATGGTGATTGAGTCGCGGGGACAGATTGGGCGTTTCGACCGGCTGGTCGTACGGATTTTCAAACCAACCCTCGGGCAATGGGGTGAATGGGTTGCTCTTCGATATCTGCGCCAGCAGAAGTGGGATATCGTGGCCCGGAATTGGAAGGGAAAGAGAGGCGAACTGGACCTGGTGGCCTACGATGGAGAATATCTCGTTTTCATCGAGGTGAAGACGAGGCAATTGCCGTCGCTTCTCACTCCCGAGGATCAGATCACGAAGTCCAAGGAAACGATGCTCGATCTTCTGACCTCGGAATTCACCATGCGGTACGAAGTGTTCGACCGCCCCTCGCGTCTCGATGTCATAGCGATCGAGACCACGGATATGGCCAGCTACCAATTACGGCATTACATCAGTTGGGATTCCGATTAGGCCATCTCGGCCAGTACCTGGCGAATCACTCGGAGCCCCTCCATCAGCTCCTCTTCCTTGATGTTCAACGCCGTGCGGAAACGGACGGAGCGTTCACCACAACCGAGCAGAACCAAACGACGCTCGAAGAGTTTCTGTCGGAACTTATTTCTGGCTTCGGTGGTGGGCAGGTCAAACGCGCAAAGCAGACCGAGTCCCCGAGGATTCATCACGCGATCGGGAAAGTCGGCATGCAGCTTGTGAAGCTCCCGCAACAAGGTTTCGCCTTGCCGCCTGACATTCTCGAGAATGTTCTCCTCCCGGTAGATCTCAAGGTAATGCCGGCACCGTACCATGTCGACCAGGTTGCCGCCCCAGGTGGAATTGACCCGGCTGGGTACCCGGAAGACATTATCAGGGACTTCATCCAGCCGGGGCCCGGCCATGATTCCGCATACCTGCGTTTTCTTGCCGAAAGCCAGGATGTCCGGCTGGACGTAATGTTCACAGGCCCACATGCGCCCAGAACCGCCGAAACCCGTTTGAACTTCATCGTAGATCAGCAGGATATCGTTCTCATCACAGAGCTGACGGAGCGCCCGGTGAAACTCCGGACGGAAATGGTTGTCTCCTCCCTCCCCTTGAATCGGCTCGATAATCAGGCAAGCAATATCCTCTGCTCGAGAGGCGACAACGGAGCGAATTTCGTCCAGCGCCTGGGCTTCAAGCTCCTGCACATGACGCAGGTTCTCCCCTTCCAAGGGGAAAGTGCATTTCGGATTCGTCACTCTCGGCCAGCAAAACTTCGGAAAGTACTGGGTCTTGCGGACATCGGCCGTATTGGTCAGGGAGAGGGTATAGCCCGAACGGCCATGAAAGGCCTGCTTGAAATGGATTACCTGGTGACCCTTCTCTTCCTTGATCCCACGCATGAAGTTCTTTCGGATTTTCCAATCGAAGGCCGCTTTCAAGGCGTTTTCCACAGCCAGGGCGCCTCCCTCGATAAAGAATAGGTACTTCATGAAGTCGGGTTTGGCCTCTTTGGAGAAGACGTCCAGGAACTCGGCTAATTCGAAGGAGTAAACATCGGAGTTAGACGGCTTATGGATCGCTATCCGGCCCAGCTCGCGGATTGCTTTCTCATCGCAGAGTCGAGGATGATTCAGGCCCAATGGATTGGTCGCGAAGAAAGAGAAGAAATCCAGGTAGTATTCCTGTCTCTTGGCGTCGAACAGGTAGACACCGTGGCTCTTTTCCAGATCCAGCACCAGATCCAGACCATCAGCCAGCATGTAGCGGGAAATGACCTCCCTGACTGACTGGGCGCTCGTCCTCAGATGACTCGTTTCCATCGTGTTCCTTCCTTGGTGTCCTCGAGCGCGATACCCCGTTGTGCGAGCATTTCGCGAATTTCGTCCGAGCGCTTGAAATCTCTCCTCATTCGCGCCTCGTGTCTCTCCTGGATCAGCCGGGCTATTTCCTCATCCTCTAAGCGCTGCTCTTCGACTTGGAAAACATCGAACACCTGATTGGCTCGAGACAAGAAATCGAGAATCTCATCTCGATTCCCTGACCCAACCTGGTTCGCCTCCAACAAGGGGTTGGTCTCCCTGACCAACTCGAAAACGGCGGCCAGAGCGACCGATGTATTCAAATCGTCCGCCAGGCCCTCTTCGAAACGTGTGCGCGCCTCCCTGGTCCTTTCTGTGAGGTGGGGATTGTCCGGGGAGCCTTCGCGAACTTCACGCAGCCGCACGACAAAATCGTTTACGCGCTGAAGGGCGGCGGTCGCCTGATCCAGTCCCTCCAGGGTGAAGTTCAGTTGTTTTCGATAGTGAACAGATGCCAGCAGATAGCGAATGGCCAGCGGGTTGTATCCTTTCTCGAGCAGGTCCCGCAAGGTGTAGTAGTTCCCCAACGACTTGGACATCTTCTGGCCGTTGACCATCAGAAATTCGCAATGAAGCCAGCGTTTGGCGAAAGGCTGCCCGGTCGCGGCCTCGCTCTGGGCGATTTCATTTTCATGGTGCGGAAAGATGAGATCGGCCCCACCGCAATGGATGTCGAAGGTGTCACCCAGATGCAGCATGCTCATGGCGGAGCACTCGATGTGCCAGCCAGGACGTCCCGGACCCAGGGGTGTTTCCCAGTAAGCCTCTCCTGGCTTGCGCGCCTTCCAAAGAACAAAGTCACGCGGATTTTCCTTGTCGTAACGGTCACTGTCTATGCGTCCTACCGCCTCACCCTGGCGACGCTCCAGCTGGGCCAGTTTCCCGTATTCCGGGAAACGATCGATCCGAAAATAGGTTGAGCCCTCGCTTTCATAGGTGAAGCCCTTTTCCCGCAGCTTCATAATCAGCTCAACCATGGCGTCGATATGTTCGGTCGGCCGAGGCATCACCTCCGGACGCTCGATGCGCAGCGTTTGCATGTCTTCGAGAAAAGCGTTGGCGTAAAGGTCCGTGTACTCCTTCAGACTCATGTTTGCAGCAGTCGACTTAGCAATGATGTTGTCGTCGACATCCGTAATGTTCATTACGTGCCTGATAGCAAACCCGAAGTACCTTATCGTCCGCCGCAGGATATCGAACTGTACGAAGGTCCGGAAATTGCCAATGTGAGCGTAATCGTGAACGGTCGGCCCGCAAGTATACATGCGGATTTCATTGTCGTGGAGCGGAACCAGTTCTTCGACTTTTTGAGTGAGGGTATTGTAGAGTCTGAGCTTCATAGGTACCCGAATTGTTGATCATAGCCTAACCGGTCTTTGCGTGCCACCCTGGGCGGGACCAGTCGCGCTGCTCAGGGCGTCACCTCCAGCAGATAGAGATTCCCCTGATGCCGGATCAGCCGAACCTGGAAAGCCTCCTGCAAGTCCTGCCATCCGGGCTTCTGGGTAAGAATCAGATATTTCTCCTGCGGATACGTCTGAAAGTACGATCTCAGGGATTCGCGATCAGGCAAAGCTTCCGAAGTAGATCTGTAATCAGTGTAGTACAAGGCAGTATGGTGAAAATAACGGTAAAGGATTAACGGCCTGTCGGTGCTGATCATGGTCCGCGCGAGCTGGCTCAAATTTCGGGCAGAATGGAAGTCGTCGAGCACAGGCGCTGCCAGCCAATAGGCCAGGGCGGCGAAGAGGGTGAGAGCGGCGACGAGCGCCAGAAATAAAGCACGCAGGCGCCTCGCCCGGTAGTAGTAGAGCGCCCCGACCAGTCCCAGGAGCAACGATCCCCCCAGCGCCAAACCGATCCAGGGTGCTCCGTACGTTTGAAAAAAGCCAAGGACCAGCGCAAAACAGAATAACAGGCCCAAGCTGAACAGGCCGATGATTTCACCGCGTATCCATCGGCGCGCTATCACCTCGCCTTGTAACAGCCTGTCCCATTCAAGCGCAGTAAGAGCCGCCAGCGCAGGCAGCACCGGCAAGATGTAACCCGCCAGCTTGCTGTTGCTCAAAGAAAAGAAGACAAAAGGAACCAGGAACCAGATCCACAGGAATATTTCCGTCGATTGGTCGTTGCAGACCGCACGACGGTGACGCAATAAACGTCCGGCCGCCGAAAACAGAAACGGAACCCAGGGGAAAAAACCCACGAGCAGGACAGGGACGAAATACCAGAAGGGCTGAGAATGATGATGAATCGGCGTCAGGAACCGGGCCAGGTGATGATTTATCCAGAAGGTCGCGACGAAATTGGCGCCGTTCTCCAGCCAAACCAGCCAGTACCATGGCACGGCGACTACCAGGAACACCGCAATACCTGACACTGTTTGCTTCCAGGTCCAGGGAAATGACTGGGTAAGGAAGCCATAGACAAGAAAAATCCCGGCGAAAAGAAAGAGAGCGACGGGGCCCTTTGCCAGAACTGCCAGCCCGAGAGCGGCACCAGCGCCAACCGCCCATCCGATGGAGGAGCGGCGCGCGGCCTCAAAGCCAGTGACCAGAGCCAGGGTAAGGGCTGCCAAAAGCGGCATATCCGTGCTGCCTGCGCGGCCGTAGACAAAGAACAATGGTGCCGTGGCGAGAATCAGAAACGCATGAAAGCCGGCGGCAGCCCCAGCCGTGTTCCGTATCATGAATGCAATCGCCAGGGCGGCAACCACAGCAGATAATGCAACCGGCAGGCGAGCGCTCCATTCACTGACACCCAGCAAGGCAAAGCTCCCCGCCTGCATCCAGAACAGCAAGGGAGGTTTCTCGAGCCAGGGACGTCCTTCCAGGGTGGGAGTGACGTAGTCATGCCGCTCATTCATTTCCTGCGAGATACGGGCATAGCGGGGCTCATCGGCGCCGATAAAGGCCATGTTTCCGATCTTGTAGAAAAGAGCGAGGTAAGAAACACCAACCGCAAAAAGAATCAGCAGCCAACGTTCTGACACGCTGGCATTTTAGCAGGGTACAAAGGAATGGGCTCGGATTGGAGCCTGTCAGGGTGGGCGGGTTCTCTCGACGGCCTGGCTCCGGAGCCAGGTTCAGGAACGAAACTGAACCCTGGCCCCGGAAACCTGCCAGGCTGGTTAGTACATACCGCCCATATCGCCGCCGTGCGGCATTGCGGGCTTGTCTTTTTCGGGCTCGGGCATTTCGGTGACCAAGGCCTCAGTCGTCAAAAGCAGGCTCGCAATGGAGGCTGCGTTTTGCATGGCCGTGCGGGCAACCATCGTCGGATCGATAACACCCGCCTCGACCATATCAGTGTATTCCTCGGTCTCGGCATTGAAGCCCCAAGCCTTGTTCGAATTGTCCTTTATCTTGCCGAGAACCACCGCGCCCTCATAGCCGGCATTAGCAGCGATCTGACGCAGAGGCTCTTCGAGCGCCCGGCGAACGATAGTCACGCCGACTTGTTCGTTCTCGTCATCCAGTTTGAAGCCCTCCAGCGCCATGCCGGCCCTGAGGTAAGCCACACCACCACCGGGCACGATGCCTTCTTCCGCGGCTGCCTTGGTAGCGTGCATGGCGTCTTCAACGCGGGCTTTCTTCTCCTTCAACTCGGTCTCGGTGGCAGCACCGACTTTGATCACCGCAACTCCGCCGACCAGCTTTGCCAGCCGTTCCTGGAGTTTTTCGCGGTCATAATCAGAAGTCGTTTCCTCGATCTGGGTGCGGATCTGCTTGACCCTGCCGGCGATATCCTCCGGCTTCCCGGCGCCTTCCACGATGGTCGTATTGTCCTTGTCGATGGTCACCTTCTTGGCGCGGCCCAGATCATTCAGGCTGACGTTCTCAAGCTTGATACCCAGGTCCTCAGAGATGACCTTACCGCCGGTGAGGATAGCGATGTCTTCAAGCATCGCTTTACGCCGATCACCGAAGCCGGGAGCCTTAACAGCCGCCGCGGACAACGTACCACGCAACTTGTTGACCACCAGGGTTGCCAGCGCTTCGCCTTCGACGTCCTCTGCCACCACCAGAAGCGGACGGCCGGACTTCGCAACCTGCTCCAACAAGGGCAGCAGATCTTTCATCGAGCTGATCTTCTTCTCATGCAGAAGAATGTAGGCGTCCTCCAGGGAGCATTCCATCCGCTCCGGATCTGTCACGAAGTATGGCGACAGATAGCCGCGGTCGAACTGCATACCTTCGACGACCTCGAGAGAAGTCTCAATCGACTTGGCTTCTTCGACCGTGATAACGCCGTCTTTGCCAACCTTCTTCATCGCCTCGGCAATGATCTCGCCAATGGTCTTATCGTTGTTGGCGGAGATGGCGCCAACCTGCGCGATCATGTCACCCTTGACTTCCCTGGAAAGAGTCTTCAGCTCGTCAATCGCCCTGGCGGTCGCTTTGTCAATGCCGCGCTTCAACGCCATCGGATTGGCGCCGGCAGCGACGTTACGCAGCCCTTCCCGGATAATCGCCTGGGCAAGAACGGTAGCGGTGGTTGTACCATCGCCAGCTACGTCGCTGGTCTTACTGGCTACTTCCCGCAACATTGAGGCGCCGACCTTCTCCAGCCCCTCCAGTTCGATTTCCTTCGCTACAGTCACACCGTCCTTGGTTACGACGGGTGATCCGAACTTCTTCTCTAAAACCACATTGCGACCTTTGGGACCAAGCGTGATTTTCACCGCATCGGCCAACTTGTTAACGCCCCGCAGTAAAGCGCGTCGGGCATCTTCGCCGTGTGAAATCTGTTTTGCTGGCATATGAATTCGCTCCTTTTCCTACCGATTCATTGGATTTAAACGTTCTAGACAGGGGAATTTCGCGATCATCAAAACCGCTTTTGATTGCCGGTATCCGGCTCCGTTAGCTGATGATTCCCAGTACGTCGTCTTCCCGCATGATCAGGAACTCTTCACCGTCAAGCTTCACTTCGGTTCCCGAATACTTCCCAAAAAGGATGCGGTCCCCCTTCTTCACCGACATACCGAGTTTCTGGCCGTTTTCAAGGACTTTGCCGTCCCCGACCGCGATGACTTCGCCTTCCTGCGGCTTTTCTTTGGCGGTGTCCGGAATGACGATTCCTCCCCGGACCTCTTCCTGAACTTCGATTCTCTTTACCAGAAGACGATCATGCAACGGTTTAATATTCATACCTTCACTCCTCTTTTTGTTTATGTGTTAGCGATTTTGACCACAGCCCCCGCGCCTTGGGGGGCGCTCGGTATTAGCACTCGACTCTGGTGAGTGCCAATATAATACCCGGTAACAGCCATGTCAAGGGCAGTGACGTTGAAGTTTAGGGCTTATATGCTAAGGGGTTAGCGGTCCCGCAGGACTGAGTCGTGGGCGTTCTTTCGCAACCCAATTTTCGGAAAGGGACGATTTCTTGCGTAAATCAGTCGATCTTCACGGGCGCAGCCGTTGGTGGAGGGGCAATGCCGCCGGCCGAGTCCAGATAAGCGGCAGTTAAGGCATAGGAGGTCACGGGGAGCGTAATGACCACCCCGACTCCCATCAACATGACACCCAGCACATTGATGAGACCCAGTAAAAGGCCGAAGGCGACAAACCCGAAGTAATCGCGGGAAACCAGCTTTCTGCTTGCCTCCATTGCCTGCCAGAAATCACTGCCGCGATGAACCATGTAATGGAACGTGAACATGTACATCGAGAGAATGACCAGTCCCGGGATAATAAGGAATATCAGACCGATGATTGAAAACACGGCAATCAGGATCGAGCTGAAGAGCGCGGGCAGAAAGAAGTTCCCGAAACCCGAGAAAAAATCGTTAAAATCCGCTTTTCCCCGCTCAGCCTTCCGGATACCGGCCAAGGCAAGGCCCGCGGCAATCGGCCCCACCAGTATGGCCAGCACACCAAGCAGAACAGCGGCGACAAGACCAATCAAAAGACTGATCCCCAAGTCTCGGACAAACCAGTCCCATCCCCGGTTGATCCATGCTCCTATTCGCACTTTTACAGGCTGTTGTGTCGCCGTCGCTTGAATCATCTTGTTGCCTCTATCGAAGTCGGTTCATGAGTTCCTACGGAACTGCCCGGCCGATTGTTCCATCCACAACGGCGCACCTCTTTGCATTCCCGAAGCTTCTATAATAAACAAATGGTTTCCCAGCTGCGCTCTTTTCTTCAATTCGCGCCTCTAGAGCGAAAGTTGCGACAACTACAGAACAAGGGCGCCGATTGGAATTGGAAAGCGCGCCTGCTGGCATTGGCCTCCACACCATATATCGACTTCGAAATAGCCAAGGCCCGTCAGTATTTCGCCACCGACCCCGACCCCGCGAATCTTCGTGACTGTCTTACCCTGGTGACTTCCGGGACCAAGTCAACTAAGGAACTGACAAAAGAAAATCTGCTCGAGATTCACTCGGTCCTGGAGAAAAATGGATCAGGCCGGAAAGGCGCGTTTCGGACAGGACCAGCTCCAAGCATCTGTGAGGGGCATCAGCCACTAGAGGCCCAAGCTGTTTCTTTGGCTTTCGACCGACTTTTTGAGTGGATTGCGAGCGATGCCTTTGCCGAGATGCATCCGATTGAACAAATGACGCTCTGTCAGCTGCGACTCTACGAGATCTGGCCGTTTGAGTCCCAGTCGGGTCTTGCCGGGGATTTCTTTGCACTACTTGTCCTTTACCAAGGGAAAGGACTTTTACCGTTGTTTTCCCCCGAAGACAGCCCAGCCTTCAGCGAGGCGCTTTCCGACGCCTTCAACTTTGTGACCAAACCACTGGTCGATTTCAATCTCAAGGGGTGTGAACGAGCGTGCGACGAGGCTCTGAAGTTGATATGAAGGACTCCCGCGGCGTCGGGATTCCCCGGCCGCCGCGGAGAGAGCTATTCGTCCATCTCTGAAGTCAAGACATTCTCGTCGCTGCCTTTAACTTCGTTTTCTTTATACATGTACTTAATTTGATGTTTGGGGATAAGCAGGTTCGGCTCCGTTTCCCGGTTCACCTTAATACATGCACGATCATACCACTCTATAACGCCATGAATAAGTTCGCCGTCAGTCAGTTTAATGACCATCGGCGTCTTGTTGGACATCTGTTTAAGGTAATAGTACTGTTCCGCGTTGGTCTGTTCGGGTGGAACACGTTTCCGTTGGGCGTTGCCGAATTTGGACTGCTGCTGTTGTTGCTCTCGCAACTCAGATAATGAAGGCCGGATTAATTTCCTGTTCACCATAGTTCCTCAGTCGAACCAAATTCCACAAACCCGTTGTCTGAGGTGGGCAGGCATCTACTCTAGAACAAACGTGTTGGGTGTGGATAGCCTAACACCAGCATCCAAGTTTTGACAAGAGGAAATCTGACGCCTATACTATTTGGCACGGCAATGCGTTTTCTTGTCCTGATATTCGCTTTTGTCCTGGCTTTCACATCGGCCTACAGTCAACAGGAAGAGCCTCGTAAAGGGCGCAAGCCTATCTTGATCCGAGACGATCCCAACGAGAAAAAGTCGGAAGATCAGGAGATGATTATCGAGCCCAATCCCCGGATCGCTGCAGAACACCTTAACGTCGGCGATTTCTACTTCCGACGGGACAATTACAAGGCTGCCGAGGACCGCTACCGGGAAGCCGTCAAATACAACCCCAAATCGGTGGAGGCCTGGGAGAAGCTGGCTCGCAGCCTGGAGAAACAGAAAGCCCTGGCTGACGCTATTGCTGTCTATGAAGAGTTTCTGTCCCTCAATCCGCGATCAAAAGAAGTGGGACGTTTCCGCGAACGCGTAGCCCAGTTGAGGGCAAAACTGGAAAAGTAAGTCTGGCGCGCGCTTATATAGCTTTATATATTTGGATATTTATCCTGAGCTTCCCCGTCTGACAGATCTTCCTCGTCCACTTCTATTGATAGAAGTTCCTCTTCGTCCGTTTGGTCTTCCGTGGCTATGTAAGGGCACTTCTGCTCTATTTCGAAATTAAGACAGCACTTAAGCCTCCCACACATCCCTGAAAGACGGTTCGGATTCATTCCCAGATCGAGGGATTTGGCTGTCTTCACACTCACCGATTTCATCTGCCTCAGGAAACGCGACGAGCAGCTTTCCGGGGCGCCGCAACATCCCATTCCCCCGATCAATTTCGCTTCGTCTCGTGCCCCGATCTGGCGCATCTCGATGCGCGTGCGCAGTTCTCGGGCCAGATCCTTTACCAGCTCTCGGAAATCTATCCTCCGATTCGCGGTGAAATAGAAGACCACCCGGCTTCCATCGAACACATATTCGACACCCGAAAGCTTCATCGGAAGCTTGCGTGCCCGTATTCTCTTCCGGCACAACCGGTAAGCTGATTCTTCCTTGTCTTTCTTCTTTTCGTGAAGATACAGGTCCCTCTCGGTCGCTTTCCGCAGCACCTTAGGAAGCTTGCCGTCATCAGAGGACCCGTCGACACTTCGTCCGTCCAGAACGATTGCAACCTCCACGCCCCGCTCGGTAGTAACCAGACAACGGTCGCCAACCCGGAAACCATCTTCTGCCGTGAAGCACACACACGGCACCGGGCTGTGGTCGAGCTTGACTGTGAGAATCTCAGCCATCCTGCATACCCTGTTCCGCTCTGAGCCAGAGCGTCTCGAACGACATCAACGGACTGACATACTGTTCAACGTCCCTGTAGGACTGTTCGATATGGTAAAGAAGATTCCGAATCTGGTCCAGAGTCAGTTGTCGGGACAGCTTTTCCAGTGCCTGGCGCCGGTCGATGCTAATCAACCGATCAGGAGTGCCAACAACCAGGAAGTAAACGTCTTCGGCCAGACTGTGCAGAAGCTCGAGATAATTCCTGGTTCGGTTACGGTCCTTCAGGTCCGTCTTTAAAGGAGAAGCATCGGCTCTCTTGAATATCGCCTCGAACGACTTTGAGTCGTGCCAGGCAGTCAGCAAATCGAGCATGATGTCCCGGCTTTTTACCAGGTCTTCAATATCGAGCGACAGAGCTCGCCCAATGCTTCCGCGAGCAAAGGCCGCCCGCAGCTCGCTGTCCGCCATCCCGCCTGTTGACTGCAGGTAGTCATTGATCTCCTTCCTGCTTAGGGACCGAAAACGAAAGGACTGGCATCGAGACCGGATGGTCGGCAGGAGTCGCTGGGGAAAAGCGGTGATCAGCAGGAGATGCGAGGTGGGTGGTGGCTCCTCGAGAGTCTTCAGCAGCGAGTTGGCTGCTTCCTCGGTCATCTTCTCCGCTTGATCAATCACAAAAACCCGGGATTGACCTTCAAATGGTCGGTAGTGGGCTTCGTGACTCAACTCGCGCATGGCCTCGATTTTGATGTGATTATTATCGGGAACGTAAAGCACGATGTCGGGGTGAGTACCGGCCTCTGCCTTTATGCAGGAAACGCAGGAGCCACAAAGATCGTTTGAAACCGGCTGACGACAGTTGGCCAAAGCGGCCAGACCCAGGGCGGCAGACCGCTTGCCCACCCCTTCCGGACCGGCAAAGATTGCGGCCGGAGGCAAGGGATTACGTCGTAGGAGGCCTATCAACTGCTGATTGCCAACCAGGGCTGAAAGACGCATACGTTCCTCTGACTTTTGCGGAGGTCGCCAACCGGGTGAAGGAGGATGCAAGTGATAGCCGCTGATCCCTGTTGCGAGCTGTCCTCCTGGCAGCCGCTCAAGGTCATTCGATGACTCCGCGCTCGCGCAGGATATTCGTCAGTTCTTCAAAAACTTCTTCAGGCGAGCCTGAGGCGTCAAGCGTTATCACACGGTTGGGCTCACGCTCGGCCAATAACCGATATCCCTCACGGACCCTCTGATGAAAATCCAAGTCTTCCGACTCAAAACGAGTCCAGATCTCCGATCCTTCCGCATCTCTAGCCCTTGCCCTGCCTAAAGCGAGTTCCACATCAAGGTCGAAAACAACCGTAAGGTCGGGCATCGGTATGGCCAATACTTCTGCCAGTTGATCTATCAGGGAGAATCCGAGTCGCCTGGCGTGGCCTTGATAGGCCAGCGTCGCATCATGATAACGATCGCTGAAAACATGACATCCGGCTTGCAGAGCCGGCTCAATCACTTCTTTTACGTGCTGATAGCGGTCCGCAAGATACAGCAACAGCTCTGCTGTCGCTTCGCGGCTCGGACCCGCGCGATGAAGGAGGATCTTGCGCACCTCCAAGCCGAACGCCGTTCCCCCAGGTTCTCTTGTGGAGCGAAAGGGGACGCCTTGTTTCTTCAGCTCTGCTTCAACAAGCCGAAGTTGAAGCGTTTTGCCTGATCCTTCAACT
Organism: Acidobacteriota bacterium; assembly: GCA_035593865.1. Taxonomy (GTDB): domain Bacteria; phylum Acidobacteriota; class UBA6911; order RPQK01; family RPQK01; genus RPQK01. The sequence continues at coordinate 11,538 of DAOTAI010000016.1, read as the reverse complement.
CCCTCGAACGTAACGAACTTCCCCGTTTTCACCCTGGGCTTCAAACCTCCGAAACCAGCCTATACTAGCACAACGTATTGATATACTTGGGCTGTGGTCGACATTTGTGCAAACCTTCAGGAAGTACGGTCGAACATTACCCGGGCGGCCATCGAATGCGACCGGGATCCGGCTTCGATCTCGCTGCTGGCCGTGTCGAAAACCTTTGGCCCGGAGGCTGTTGATATTGCCAGCTCTTGCGGTCAGCTGCTGTTTGGTGAAAACCGCGTGCAAGAGGCAGCGGCCAAAATACCCCAGACGAAAGCTCGCGGCTTGCAGTGGCATTTAATTGGTCACCTGCAATCGAATAAGGCACGCCGTGCGGTCCAGATCTTTGATGTGATCCAGACAGTCGACTCGGAGAAGATCGCGAGATTGATCGATCGATACGCCGGTGAATTTGGAAAGCGTATTCCGGTTTTCATCGAAGTCAACGTCGGAGAGGAATCGCAGAAAGCGGGAGTCTCCCCTTCTGATCTTCCGGCTTTAGTACGGATGGTTTGCAGCCTGCCGAACCTCGAACTGCGCGGTCTCATGGCGATTCCCCCCTGGGATGAAGATGCGGAGAAATCGCGCCCCTATTTCCGTCGGCTGGCCCAGTTGCTCAAAGAGGTGAATCGATCAGTTGAAAAGCCCTTAACCGAGTTGTCCATGGGCATGAGCCATGATTTCAAGGTCGCGATTCAGGAAGGATCGACGCTGGTGCGGGTGGGCACAGCAATTTTCGGGAAACGCAAGAAAGAATAAGGCGCCGGAGCTGATTCTCCCGGGCCGTTACCGTATCGCTTGAAAATTCCATGAGTATGGACCTGCGGATCACTCAACAGGGCGAGTTCGCCTGCATCCAGGTGCGGTTGCAGCCCCGGGCGAGCCGTAATGAATTGACCGGGATCGTCGAGCAGAGCCTGAAAATCCGTCTCACCTCGCCTCCCGTTGAAGACCGCGCTAACCGGCAGCTCGTGGAATTTCTGGCGGATCTGCTTTCGGTACCACGCCGTAACGTGATCGTGCTCCACGGACAGAAATCCCGCCTGAAAACGGTGGGGTTCAGAGGCCTGCCCGTCGAAGATCTCACACGACGCATCCACAATATTTTGTATAATTAATCCTCCACACAACAACACCTTGAGCATGGAGACCACCCGGACGAGATTCCGTATGTCAGACTAGGTTGTTAGGATGGGTCTCACTTTCGCCTTCAGTTACGTTGAGTCTGATTAACAGAAAAGGAAGAATGGGGAGGCAGAATGAAGAAACTGGCAAAGAAGGCTGAGCCCGTGCAGGGATTGAAAATCAAACGTCACTTTTGTCCAGAAGGAATCCATCCCTTTGACCAGGTTCAATGGGAGATCAGGACGGCTGAAATCAAGGATTGGAAGACGGGCAAAGTCACTTTCCGCCAGGAAGACGTTGAATTTCCTTCATTCTGGTCCCAGCGGGCCACGGATATCGTTGCCAGCAAGTACTTCAGAGGCCACCTCGGCGACTCCAAGCGGGAACGAAGTGTTCGGCAATTGATCTCCCGGATTGTCGACACCATCACGGAGTGGGGCAAGAAACTCAATTACTTCGAGACCGCCAGGGATGCCGAAAACTTCAACCACGAACTCAGCTATCTGCTTCTCCACCAGCGCGCTGCTTTTAATTCTCCCGTCCAGTTTAATGTGGGTATCAAGAAGAACCCCCAATGCTCGGCCTGCTTTATCAATTCCGTCGACGACAGCATGGAATCGATTATGAATCTGGCCAGGACCGAGGCCATGATCTTCAAAGGCGGATCGGGGTCTGGAGTAAACCTGTCGCGGATTCGGTCATCGGTCGAGTCACTCTCGGTCGGCGGTCTGGCGTCCGGCCCGGTTTCCTTCATGCGAGGCTATGACAGTTTCGCGGGGGCGATCAAATCAGGCGGCGCGACACGCCGGGCGGCGAAGATGGTCATCCTGAACGCCGACCATCCGGACATCAAGGAATATATCTGGTGCAAGGCGAACGAAGAACGTAAAGCCCAGCAATTGATTGCGCTCGGATACGACGATTCCATCGACGGTGAAGCTTACCGGAGCGTACAGTTCCAGAATGCTAACAACAGCGTCAGCGTCACCGACGAGTTCATGCGAGCCGTTGAGCAGGACGGGGAGTGGCAGACTCGAAAAGTGACCACCGGGGAAGTCGCCGCCACTTATAAAGCTCGGGAGATGATGAGATGGATTGCAGAAGCGACTTGGATCTGCGGCGATCCCGGACTGCAGTTTTTCACCACCATTAACGATTGGCACACCTGTCCAGCGTCCGGCCCGATCAATGCCTGCAACCCTTGTTCCGAATACGTTTTTCTGGACAATTCCGCATGTAACCTGGCCTCGCTGAACCTCCTGAAGTTCGTTGATGACGAGGAACGCTTGGACATCGAGGGGCTCAAGCATGCTGTAAGCATCATGATCCTGGCGCAGGAGATCATCGTGGACTCCTCCTCGTACCCGACGCCCGAGATTGCCCGAAACAGCCACGAGTACCGTACTCTCGGCTTGGGGTATGCCAATTTGGGGGCGTTCCTTATGGCTCGGGGAATCCCGTACGACAGTGACCGGGCACGGGCGCTGGCCGCCGCCATCTCCGCCTTGATTACGGGTCACGCCTACCTGACGAGCAGCCAAATCGCTGAAAAAAAGGGACCGTTTCCGGGTTACGAAAAGAACCGCCTCCCGATGGCCAGAGTGATGCACAAACACCGGGATGCCCTGTCCCGGATTGATTCTGCTCTCGTTCCCATGGACCTGCTGCACGCCACCATCGAAGCGTGGGATCAGGCCATTCTCCACGGCGCAGATCACGGCTACAGGAACGCCCAAGTCACCCTGCTCGCTCCGACCGGGACTATCGCTTTCATGATGGATTGCGACACGACCGGAATCGAACCTGAATTCTCCCTGGTAAAGACCAAAAAGCTCGTCGGCGGCGGGACTCTGAAGATCGTTAACAATACGATACCGAGGGCATTGAAGCATTTGGGATATACAGAAGAGCAGATCAAAGAAATCACCAAATACGTGGAATCCCGGGAGACGATAGAGGGGGCGCCGCACTTAAAAGAAGAGCACCTGCCGGTCTTCGACTGCGCGGACCGGCCGAGGGGTGGTCGTAGATCGATTCATTATCTCGGACACATCAAGATGTGTGGAGCGGTTCAGCCGTTCCTCTCGGGCGCCATATCCAAGACCATCAACCTTCCCGCGGAAGCGACCGTTGAAGACATCATGGAAGCGTACATCCAAGGGTGGAAGCATGGGATGAAATCGGTCTCGATCTACCGCGACGGATGCAAGCTCGTTCAGCCGTTGTCGAATAAGGAGCGCACGGCCCAGTCGGCCGGAGTTCCGGTCCACAGGAACATGCCGAAGGATCACCCCGCATATCAGCACGAGTTTCGTATCCGCGGATTCAAAGGCTTCCTGACAATGGGGCTCTTCCCCGAAGATCAGCAACTGGGTGAAATCTTCATCAACTTCGCGAAACAAGGATCGACACTTCAGGGAATGGCGATGGCCTGGGCAATTGCCATATCAATGGGGCTGCAGCGAGGCGTTCCCCTCGAAGATTATGTCCGGATGTTCTCACACATGAGCTTTGAGCCGGCCGGATTTACCGACAACCCGCAGATCCCGTTCGCGACATCGATTCCTGACTACGTGGTTCGGTATCTGGCGGCGCGCTTCCTTCCGGTTGAAGTGCAGGAGAGACTGGGCATTCATCAGAGAAAGCAGAACGGTTCGGTCCAGGATGGCGTCCAGGTCAATTTCCCCGAAACGCCCCGACCAGTGACCAGCGCCACCGAGCGTTTGCTATCCGAGAGCCCCGGGGATGCGCCTACCTGCTCCTGCGGGAACCTCATGCAACGCAACGGCAGGTGCCACGTGTGCACCGTGTGTGGGAATACCTCGGGCTGCAGCTAGAATTCGGCACCCCGAACCAGCAAGGATCCTTCCACAGATCACGACGCGGCACTTCACTGCCGCGTCTTTTGTCGTGGCCTGCCTCTCCAGAGTCCGGCACTCGAGTTTGGCGAAAATACACATGTCTATAAAACAGGACAACGCACACTCGCAACCGCCGCTACGAGCCGAGCTTGCGAGAAACCCGAGATGAACGAGCTTTACGCAAGCCTTTCCCACTTGATGGGAATCTTTTTGAGGGCGTAACCCAGCTCGCGCATATAGTCTCCGTAACAGGTCATCCAGTGGAACCCGGGCATATTCCGGGCGACCAATCCCGAGTCACAACTGAACCGCACATCAATTTGAGAACGGCAGATATCCATATTCGGGTTGTCAACCACGGTGCCAATGAATCCCACCCAACGTTCGGACCTGAAATCGGGGATGATGTTTGTGACCACCTGCCCGATCTTCATCTCCACTTTTGGCGCAGCTCCGTAATCCGACTCGAAGTGAGTCATGATGCGCGCAGGATCGAGGCTCCTGCCGTCGTTTTTGCGAGGCGCCGTGCAATGAGCCAGGGTAATCAGCCCGTCATGCGGATAGGTCGGGTCATTCAGGAAAACCGGCTTTCCCGAGATATTGCCAAGAAGCAGGCCCGATGGGATAACGACGAAATCAGACTCGCAGAAGGCGAGGTATCCGGCATCATTCAGAAGGCTGAGCGTCAAGCAGGCGGTCGTGCGGGAGACGGGCATGATGGTTCCCATGCACGAATTCACGGTAATTGCGCGGGCGTTCATCCTATCTAGAAGGGTCCGAAACACCTCCTCCAGCAGGAAAGCGTTGTGAACGAATTCCGCCTGCGTTTCCAGCTTTGTACCCGGCAACCGCAGGTAGTCTTCGGAGCGTTTTCCGGCGCGTACCACCGTAGCCTGGTCGGAACGGGCATCCTCAATCAGCTTACCAAGGTCATCGTAGGACACCGTCTCGAAATCCAGTTTCCAGAGTTTTCGGACCAAGTCTGGGACCAAGCCTTCCGGCTGCGCCCAGGCAGACGGGCCGCCTATGGCGATAATTCGGCTGCCGCGGCTGTTGTGCAATCCGCACAAAGCTCGCAGTCTCCAGAGCAGTTCGTCGGGGCTGTCCACCACGATGTCATCGAAATCCACGCGCGGAGTCGACAGTTCGTCCGTGTGCTGTCTCAGGTAACGCGGGCTAATGATCTCATACCAGAGATAGACGGGCCCCGACTTGTGCCGCACGAAAATGATGACGTCCTTGCCGCAGGTTCCGATCCGGTCGTACAACCTTTTCGGCCCGCCAGCCCCGTACACCAGGACCGCCTGGGCTTTCGCCAGGTCTTCAGCCTGCCGGTCCAACCCGGCATCGTCTTTGATTGACGCGACGGACAATAGGGTGAGCGGAAAATCGGCGCTTTGTTGAAGTCGTTTCAGTTCTTCCTGGATGCGGGTCGCTTCCTGGCTCGCCTGTTCCTCGGTCTGGATACCGCCCCAGTTTCGCCAGCTCGCCTGCGATCTTCTCTGGGGTGTCTCATAAATAAGGATAGGTTTGACAGTCAGGGGCGCGCGAGCGGTCGCGGAGAATCCTTCTGTCTCCCTCGCCAAGACTGGCCAGGACGGAAGGCGCAAGGTCGATCCGCCGATCGCTGCGCCTACTCCGCCCAGGAAACTCCTTCGGGTGACATGCGGGCAGCAGCCCATTTGTTGAGTATTCATAGTTCCCCTCCGGACAATGGATTCCCCGTCCAGATCACCGGGCCTGCTTCTTGGCCGGCCCTATCCGGTCCTCACCGTGCAGAATGGTCACACTATCGATCTGGCCGTCGGCGCCGCGCTGGAACTCGAACTCAATCCCGATGTGTTTGGAAAAGAAAAGATTCTCGGAGCGTGCGAAGATCGGTCGGACAGGTCCTCCGGCGAACGTTGCCATCAATTGATCACCATTGCGGGTAATCGTGATAGTCGGCGTACCATCCCCCCGATACACGCCGGCATACTGCTCCAGGAATTTCCCTCCAAGGAATATCTCTTTGTTCTTTTCGCGTTCTTCGGCTGAGGTGGCCGGGAGTTCTCGAATCCAGATATTCCGAAAGCGCACAGGATTTCCGTGATCCTGAAGCGCCAACGGGAGCTTGTCGGGATGCGGCCGGTAATCGGGACGATTCATCCAGGTTGTGGGCCCCAGGATCTCGACGTTGTCTTGAACCAGGACACCGTTATGCAGGACAGTCACGCGGGCCGGCTCTTTCAACCGTCCGTCATCGTCAAACCGAGGACGGCGGAAAATGATGTCGTAGGTTTGCCACTCACCTGGCCCCCGACTCGCATTCACTTGTGGAGGGTACTGTCCATAGACGGCTGCCGCCTGGCCGTCGGGATAGGTGTCGTTATTAAATGAATCCAGAACCTGGATTTCGTAGGTGTTCATCAGAAAAACACCGCTGTTTCCGCGTCCCTGGCTCTTCCCCTCCACTTTCACAGGCGTGGCCCATTCCACATGCAGCTGACAGTCGCCGAAAGCCTGGAGGGTACGGATATAGCCACTTCCCTTCACGGATTCCATGACTCCGTCTTTAACGACCCATTTGGCTGGCCCCCCGTCCATGGAGCGCCAGTTCGATAGATCCCGCCCATCAAAGAGGATGATGGCATCAGAAGGTGGTTTGCCAGGTTGCTCGGAAGTGCTCGGCGTGCCCGGATTGACGATCGGCGGGCGAGGACGGGCAGGATCATGGATTCTAAACTGCCGGGCCGCTTTGGCCCCGTCATCCGATCCTGCGGCCTGAACAGAAACTCCGAGAAGAAGCAAGGCGAAAATGACTGTCATACAAAGAGTTTTCTTGCGCATGGTCCATCCTTCCTGTGTTAGCAGGTTTGAATTGTAGACCAGGGGGTCGAGAGGGATTGGGCGAAGAATGTGTTTTCGCTAAGCCTCCGCTGAGCCCTATTCTTTGGCTTTCCTTGCCACAGCTGTGATTACTCCCCCGCTACCGATTAACGATTCTACCCGCGCCATCAACAGCAGGAAAGGTTTTGCCAGGTAGTACGGCCCTACCGATCCCACTTCGGCTCGCGCCAACTGGATGGCACTGTGTTTCAGCTGATGAACATTGTCATTCCTTGAAGACGGTTCCAGGGTAACCAGTTCGAAGCCACATTGTCCGAGGAGCAGTGCAAGTGATTTTTCTGAGTAATGGTACAAATGCCTGGGTACGTCGAAAGCATACCAGTGTTGCCGAAAGAAGCGCGGCTGCCAGCTGCCGAAGTTCGGGACTGAAAGGAACAGCCAGCCACCCGGTCTTAATAAGCGATGGAGGCGGGCAAGGGACTCCCTTGGCCCGCTGAGATGCTCGAGAACGTGCCAGAGGGTAATCGCGTCATAACAAGCTTCGCCCAGGGTCGGCGAAAAAAGGTCCCCGATGAGGAACTCGATGTCGGGAAAGTTCCATCGCAGAGCCTCGATTACGGGAGAGTTCACGTCAAGGCCCGCCCTCTTCCATCGGTCATCGGCAAGAGCCCAGAGAAACCTGCCGTCTCCGCAACCTACGTCCAGAATTCGACCAGACTTCACGAATTTCTCGACAAAGCTAACCTTCGCCACCTCGTTCTGCCAGGAGCGCGTCTTTTGTATCTCATGCCGGCGAAACTCCCGGATCGCCTTTTCTATGTCCCCAACGTAAGCAGGGGGATAATACTCCGCAAGTTCCCTGGCAGACGGGGGCGGCCAAGTGCGACCGAGGTTGCATCCAGTACACCGTTCTATCTGCCATTCCTTTCGACTCGCATCCGGATTCGCCACCACACCAGCTTCGCGAAAATCCCTCCCGGGAACCTGGCAGAAGATTTCAAACTGTGAACCATGACATGCGGGGCAGACTTCCTTTGCCAAAGCAAGCGCGACTGTACGGCGTGCCAGGAGAGCGTGTCAAGAGAAAGTGGACCAAGTGGACTAAGTGGACAGAAATGCACCGAGTTTGACCACATTGTGTCCACTCCGTCCACTTGGTCCACTTGGTCCACTTCCTCCTGAAACACTGGCACCCACGAGGCGCACGTGATATACGAAGAAGCGAAGAACTGAGAGAAAGTTCAAAGGTTTAAGCGGTTTCAAGGTCCAAATGCCGAAAAACAAGGAGGGACTCATGACAGATGAAATCGACAACCTTTTCAAGGAGTACGCCCAAGGCACGATTGACCGGCGCGAGTTGCTCAGGAGGCTAGCAGCGCTGTCCACCGGCGTAGTTGTGGCAGCCGAGGTCGCGAGCGGACCCGATGGCGGGCAGGCCATGGCCGAGGTGGTCCCCAAGGATGACCCGCGGCTGGAAACCGGCTACATCCAATACCCGGGTGCGAACGGCGATATGCGGGCATACTCTGCCAAGCCCAAAGGCGCAGGGAAGCTCGCCGGGGTTATCGTGATCCACGAAAATCGGGGCTTGAATCCTCATACTGAGGACATCGCTCGGCGAGTCGCCCTGGAAGGTTTCTGGGCGATTGCACCCGACGCTCTCTCGCCGGTCGGCGGAACCCCGCAAAACCCCGACGAGGCACGGTCCCTTCTCCAGAAACTGGATCGCGAGGTGAATACCCGGAACTTCGTGGCCGCGGTTGAATACCTCAAAACCAATCCCCAGACCACCGGGAAGGTCGCCTGCATGGGCTTCTGCTGGGGCGGCGCCGTCTGCAACCAGGTTGCGGTCAATTCGCCGGATCTGACCGCCGCGGTCCCCTTCTACGGCAGCCAGCCCGCCACGGAAGACGTACCGAAGATCAAGGCAGCTATGCTCATCCATTATGCAGGCGACGACGCACGGATCAACGCCGGCATACCGGAGTTCGAGGAGGCGCTCAAAAAGGCCGGAATCGAGCACACGATTCACATGTATGAAGGCGCCGCGCATGCTTTCATGAACGACACCGGCCAGCGATACAACAAAGAAGCAGCCGACCTCGCCTGGAAGCGGACTATCGAGTTTCTGAAGAAAAAGCTCGGATAAACGATTCCGAGACACCGTGAAACCGTTGGGGGCGGACAGCTGACATCAGCTGTCCGCCGTCACTGACTCACCTGCCGCTGTTCCGCCGCCACTCATCGGCTACCGCCTGCACAAACGGTTTAACGTGCGTAAAGAATCGTTTGTAGCCCTCGCAGAGGTAATTGATCGGCGGGCCGCCCTCCGGATCGATGACGAAACGATTCTTAGGGCACTCCCCGTGACACATCTCGCGGACTTCACACGCGCGGCACATGTGCGGCAAGTGCTCCAGCTTCGCCGACCCGAACTCCCGTTGCGCTCGGCTCTCGAGCAGTTCCCCGAGAGGAGTGTCGATTATGTTTCCGATCAGGTGCGCGTCATCCACGAAGTGATCGCAGGCGTAGAGATTGCCGTTTCTTTCGAGCACCGGGACGCCCCCGCACGTCGGCCGGAAAAGACACAGCGAGTGCTCCAGTCCGAACGCGGTCCTGGTGGCCTCCTCGATGATTTGCACCTTGATTCGGCCAATGTCTCCGGAAATCCAGGCATCGAAAACCGAACACAGAAAGTCGCCCCACATCGGGGGGCTTACGCTTTCTGGAGTCACGCCGGCGGGAGCATCCGCGTACCGCTCCACCAGAGGAAGGAAACTGAGATACCGAGCCCCAATTTGTTTGAAGAACCCATACACTTCCCCGGGATGACTCGCATTGTATGAACTGACGACACAAAGAATATCCGTCGCTACGCGGTGCCGGTGCAGAATCTCCCAGCCTCGAATCGCTTGATCGAAAGTCGGTCTCCCGTCACGTGTCAGCCGAAAACGATCGTGCATCTCGCGCGGTCCATCAAGACTCAGCCCGACCGCGAAAGATTCAGTCGCCAGAAACTTTCCCCACTCCTCGTCGAGAAGCGTTCCGTTTGTCTGGATCCCGTTCGCGATCGTTCTACCTGCAGGACAGAGGCGACGTTCGATGTCGACGATCAGACGAAAGTAATCCAGGCCAAGAAGAGTCGGTTCTCCACCGTGCCACGAGAATCTGATTATTTCATCGGAACAAGCGTCGATATGCGCGGCGATATACCGCTCCAGGAGATGTGCCGGCATACGGGGCGGTGCCCCATCTCCGATTTGGTTCTTTGACAGATAGTAGCAGTAGTGACAGTTGAGGTTGCAGGCAGCGCCCACCGGTTTGACGAAAATTTGAAAGCTCCGCGAGGAGACCGGCATGATTGGTTATTATACCGGCCTGCCTTTTGGAAGCCCGCGGATAGAGCGGTCAACACGGATGACACGGATCCGAGCACCACGGACACCGCCGATTCCAGCGCTGTTATTCGTGTAGAATGACACCAATGTTGTTTGCAATTCGCAGCGCCTTACGGTCGGCCCTGGGGGCCGGGGTTGTATTTACCATTCTTTCCCAGGGGCAGCAGGAGCTCGCGGCTGCATCGAGAGATTGCCAGCCCACCCCGTTGATCCAGGGAGCGGCGCGATTTCTTAAAGCCGGGCCGCCTACGTTGACGCTCGTGACGCTTAACATGGCCAGAGAGCGGGCGCTGACCCGAATTCAAGACGAAATCACCCGCGTGACGCCTCTCGGACGGGCCGAGATTCTGCTGTTACAGGAAGTTGAAACACCTGCGGGAAACGATCCGGGCGTCGTTCAGGATCTGGCGTCACGCCTGGGCTTCAACTTCGTTTACTCACCAGCCAACGTCTGGAAGAGCGGATCCAAAGAAGGTCTGGCGATTCTCAGCCGTTATCCGCTCGAGAACCCGGCGGTAATCCGGCTGCCATCCTTCGATCTGCTTTTCAGGAACCGGTGCCGAATCGCCCTGACAGCTACCGCTGTCACACCTTTCGGTCGCATCCAGCTCTTTAATGTTCATCTCGATTCACGGGTCTCAATCGAGGAGCGGCTGGAGCAGCTTGCACCCATTGTTCAGCGCGTTAGAGAAGCGGTTGGGCCGTGCGTGGTGGCAGGCGACTTTAATACTTCAGGCTTACTGTGGCTCGGGCGACTGTTGCCCCTTCCCGCCGGAGACCATGAGATACGAGTCCGGAACCTGTTTACAAGTATTGGCTTCCGCACTCCATTCGTTCAGCAGAAAGCAACCTTCGATTTTCTGGGACTGACGCTGGACTCGATTTTCATCAAGGGTTTGAACTGGACGTCTTCAGGGATCGAGGAGATCAAATTCTCCGATCACCGGGCACTGTGGATTACTCTTCAGTTTGAGACATTAGCGAAGACGGCATAGTCACGGGGACCAATTCCGGCGCTTTATCAATCCGAACTCCGGGAACCAGAACATTCCCGCCCACACGCTCGAGTATTGACAGAAGGGTCGGAGCGATATCCGAGGTGAGATAGGCGCCGGGCAGCAGCTCCCCTCGGCGAAGTTCAAAGGCGTCTCCTCCCCACAGCGCGAACAACGTCTTGATATCGAGTTGAGTAAAGTTGCCGTGGCTTCCTCCTGGGGTGTGACTGTTTGAGTTCACGTTCCAGCCGCGGAACGTCCAGACCCGGAAATCGGGAGTCTGCTGAAGGAAGTGGTGTTCTT
>DAOTAI010000452.1:0-4151 GCA_035593865.1 Acidobacteriota bacterium | reverse complement strand
TGGGGCTGCCGACGATGTGACGTAGCCCCAAAAGCGTGGATGGCCGTTATGCAGGGAGTGATCGAAAAGGAGTTCGGCAATCCATTCCAGATCCGCAGCCGGGTCACTGCCCTGCCCTGGAAGCGAACGATCGAAGTCGATCAGTTCTCGTACGGTTTGAACCGCTTCGCCGGGCGTGACTTTTCGGGATCGAAGCGAGCCCAGGAAGTCGGCGATCTGGTCTACCAGCCTGTGCCCCAGCTCGCGGAACTGATCTGGCGGAAGGTCAAGCGGAGCGCGCCGATTGCGCAGATCCTCGGTCAAGTCAGGTTTAACAGTCGTTTTCATTTTCGTATTTGTGAGCGACTTAATGTTTATCGCGAGAGGCTGGTGATGTGATCTCCATTCTTCTGTGCCCCAGCCGACTGACGCAGGCCCTCAAAGAGATCCGTTTCAACCTCACGTCCACTGTTGACCAAGCTGAAGACACGATAGAACTCTTGCGAACCCCATAGGCCACGGTGATGCTCCTCGTTCAAGTGCCCCAGTTTTTCAAAGAGCGCCATCTGCGTCTTATGACAACTCACTGCGCGCCACACCTGCTGCCAGTAAGCCGTAGTATCGATCCGGGTTGTTATCGACCAGTCAGGCCAGGGTGTCGCACGCCGGTCCAGCCCGTCCACGGTGACTTTGAGGTCGCGAAAGGCCTGCTGGTATGCCGCCCACTTTCCCTGCGTCCAAGCCATGTAATAGAACTTGGAGGTTCGGTATTCGTCATCTGCGGCAGCGACGATTGCGGCGGCGGTGAATTGTGAGATAGCGATATGATCCGGATGACCGTAACCCCCATCCGGCGCAAAGGTCACAACAACCTGGGGCTTTACGCGACGCAGGTGGGCCACAATTCGACCGATGGCTTCTCCGGGATCAGCCTTGTCGAGGTCCTTGTCGATGTAATCGAGAAAGTGAACTTCTTTAAGGTTAAGCTCGCGGGCTGCGGCGCGGAGTTCGGCTTCCCTGACGCGGCCGACGACTTCCGGGGCCGGCCGAACTTCGGCGTTCCCGAAACGTCCACGTTCACCGCGGGTCGCACACAAGAGATAAGTCTCCACGCCCTCGGCGGCATACTTTGCAAGCGTGCCACCCACGCCGAGCGATTCGTCGTCGGGGTGGGCAAGAACAGCCATGAGTCTCAAGTCAGGCAAGGGGTAACTCTCCTTTAGAAATGGAATTGGTTCTAAGTATAGCTGTGGAACTAAGAGGAACAATAGGCCAGGGCAAGGATCTGCACCGGATGGTAGACGGGAAGAGGATGGCCGAGCGCCGCAAGATGCGCCCGTATTTGAACCAGGCATCCGATGTTGCCGGCAGCCAACGCCTCGGCGCCGGTCGCGAGTATGTTCCGGGCTTTCTGTTCGCCCAACTGACCAGCCATGACGGGTTGCTGCAGATTATAGGTTCCGGCTGATCCGCAACAGGTTTCCGAATCAGGCGGGTCCAACAAATCCAGGTTCGGTATTGACCGCAATAGTCGACGAGGCGCCTCCCGGATTCCCTGGGCATGAAGCAAATGGCAAGCGTCATGGTACGCCACCCGCCAGGGGCGCGATAAGGCGGGAGGCGCGTCGGCTAGACCGAGATCGTCGAGGAAGACCGCGACATCACGGACCCGGCTTGAGAATTCGCGCGCCCGCTCTTCTTCGGCCTGCCCTTTGAAAAGCAGCGGGTATTCTTTCATTCCCGATCCGCAGCCGGCAGCGGTCGTTATGATGCAATCGATATCGCGAGGGAAAGCACCCAGGTTGTTTCCCGCGAGCGCACGCGCTTGAACCGCCGCGCCGGAATGGAGGGAAAGGGCGCCGCAACAGCTTTGATTCCGCGGAATGACCACTTCTACGCCGTTTCGTGAGAGGACCTCGAGACAGGCATCGGTAATCTCCGGGTTGAGCACTTCCTGCACGCAGCCGATGAGCAGTGCTACCCTGGCCCGGCGTTTCCCAACGGCAGGCTGGGTCTCGGGCAGTTCTCTCTTCTTAGGCAGCCGATCGGGGAGGAGCGTGAGGAGGGAGGAGATTGAGCCTGGAGCAAAGTTCGCCATGCCTTTCAGGCAAATTCCGAGGGCCGTGGCAGCGTAAAAGCGCTTCGGGTACGGCAGAACCATTTCGGCAAGCCAGAGACGCAGGCGGTCTCCCACCGACCGTGATGCCCGTACTCCAGGGAGCGCCCGAAAGGGCGTGATCAGTTCCTGGTAGCGGACGCCGGAAGGGCAGGCAGGTACGCAAGCGAGGCATCCCAGGCAGCTGTCCAGGTACGGAAGAGCCTCTTGGGCGGCAATCGATTCCTCCAGCACTCCTTTCATCAGGACAATTCGGCCGCGCGGCGAATCCATCTCCTCTCCGAGCACTCTATAGGTAGGGCAGGCTGGAAGACAGAACCCACAATGCACGCAGGTCTTAACCTGTTCGGCCATGTTCTCGGCCTGCGGTCCGTACTTGCGGATATCGATCTGATGGAGCATGTGCACCTTCAGCCGAAAATAACGGCGGCACCCATCAATCACCCGCCGAAACGAATTTGCCGCTCGGATCGAGCACCGCCTTAACCCGGCGGCCGAACCCTGCTGCGCCGCCGCTGCGTGCTACAGACCGACGGGGACCAAAATACGGTGTTGCAGCAATTCCCGTTTGATTCTCAATAGAACCAAGCCAGCAGACATTGCCGGCCAGGCTGTACCGCCGGGGGCAGGCAGCGATCGAAGCAGATTTCTCGAGTTGCGGAATAATGCCTGGGGTCGTCGGGACCTTCAAAAGTGGCGCCGACGCCGGCAGCCAGCCAAACTCCCGAGCCTCCTGCCAAAGCGCATCGTCCACTTCGAGCGCTTTTCTTCTCAGCCCTGATACAACCCGATCCGCCTTCTGGCGAACGGCTGCAGACCTCCCGCCTAAGCGGAGCAGCACTGTGCCAGGTGGAACAAGATCGATCGCTTCGAATTCGACTCCCGATGCGGAAAGCTCCGAGATGAGATTTAACGCATCATCCAAACCGGAAGTAGCGACGGACAGGCTGACGTAGCTCTCGGGCCGGGGAAACACCTTGAATGTCAGCTCCGTGAGGACGCCAAGAGTTCCTTCACTGCCGACCATTAATTTCGGGAAATCAAAACCGGCCGCATTCTTCACGACTTTTCCACCACCGCGAATCAGCCGTCCCCGCCCGTCGACGAATCGGACGCCGATCAGGAAATCACGTACTCCTCCATAACGAAGACTGGAAGGTCCGCGACCCGCCGCCGCCACGGTTCCTCCGACAGTTGCCCCCGCGGTGGTCAGTACCGGGTCGAAAGGAAGGAACTGACCGTTTTGCTCCAGCACACTCTCTAGTACGGCGACTGGAGTACCGGCAAGCGCCGTGATGGTAAACTCGCTCGGCTCGTATTCGATGATACCGCAGAGACCGGAAAGATCCAGCGTACAGGCACCCTCGCAAACCGCGGAAAGAGCCGGCTTGGTTCCCGCCCCGCGAAGAACAACAGGGTTGGTCAGCTCTCGGATAAGCGCCTGTAGCTCATCCATAGTACGAACCTTGATTGTTGAAGAAGTCGCGGCTGGCCGAGCAGCCGCTGGCTCGTCGCTCGGAACGGTGTCGGCCGTGGCATACAAAAGCATTTTGCCGCGATTGGCGAGCTGAGCGGGGTCCATGGCCCGGCGCAACTCGCACATCAACTGCATGTCTGGCTCTTGGAACATCTTCCCGAGATATTCCCGTTTCTCCATTCCAACGCCGTGTTCGCCGGTTATTGAGCCTCCCAGCTCAATGCACATTGCGAGGATACGTGCCGCGAGGCGTTCGGCTCTCTGGAGTGCGTCCGGCTCGCGGCCATCGAACAAGATCAACGGGTGCAGGTTGCCATCACCGGCATGGAATACATTTGCCACGCGAATTCCGAATTCGGCACTGAGAGCTTGAATTCGGGAAAGCGCCTCACCAAGCCGGCTGCGCGGCACAACTCCGTCCTGCACAATGAAGTCAGGGCTTAACCGGCCGGCTGCCGAGAAAGCGCTCTTTCGGCCCTTCCAGATACGGGCACGCTCTTCTTCGTCGTGCGCCACCCAGATCTCCACGGCACCCGATCTTCTGACCAGGTCTTTCAACCGTTTGAACTCGGATTCGAC
>DAOTAI010000451.1:0-4155 GCA_035593865.1 Acidobacteriota bacterium | reverse complement strand
AAAGCCTTGACAGTCCCCCCCGCGGAATACAATAACCCCGCCTCTGGTTCGTTCTTAGCTTTCCGGTGCGTGATTTCGTCTTGCTGAGAGCTTTCCCGATTTTCCGCAGGCGCCCCTCAAGGGTGAAACAACTGCGGAGTTAAGCCTTTTTTCGCAGATGTTTGAGGACTGGATCCAACCCTGGAGGTAACGAAATGTTCCTCGAGCTGCTGTTGGTCTTGTCACTGGGTGTCGAGTTAGCTGTGCCTCGAGCGTTGGCCGCCGGTCCTCCCTCCGCAGTATGCATCAACTTCCTTTTTGCCAAGGAGGTACTATGAGCATTCCTGCCAAATACCTGATTCTCCCCTTCGTCATTGTAGTTGGCGCCCGCGTCGCTCTGGGGCAACCAGCCGGGAGTCCTGCAGAACTAGCCCGCACGAAAGCCACGGCCTTGGAACTATGCGTCGCTCTTCAGCAACAAGCTGACCTTCTGGAAGAACAGGGTCAACCGTCCGGCTTTCTGCGTCGCTCACTTGGCCTGCGAGCAGGGTTGGATGACGCACAGCAGGAGGTCTTGTTACGGGTAGCGGCCCGCCTGAGAGCCCGGGTTACCCCGCTCGACCAGAAAGCACAGACGATTATCCAGGCTGCTCGGCAAAAGTACCCTGGAGGCCGCCTCCAGCCAGGTGAGCTTCCTCCGCCTCTACCCCGCGAACTGGTGGTACTCCAACAGCAGCGAGATATGTGGGTAGACCAAGCTGTCCAGGAGTTGGACCAGGAACTGGGATCGGGCGGAGTTCAGAAGCTGACCGACTATTTGATCGATCCGCGCGGGAAGAACCAGGCTCACCCGGGCCAGTAGGCGCCGGCCGGTTTGCTGCTGACATCTATTACCGCTACGAGTATATGAATCCGTCGTGCACTTTTGGTTGCACAAATTGGTACGATGCTTTCGGCCATATGACGCCAGAATGCACTCCCGAGTGCAAAGCCAATCCGCCCTGCTTTTGCGTCGAGGTGATACTTACACCTCCTACAAAGAGCTGGATTCCTCCTATGCTATACGTTCTTGCCTTATTGCAGACAGTCGAGTTGGGTTCGACCGAGTCGGAGTTGACATTGCCGGAACCAACTGTACAAATTCTCGACTCCAGTCTCTCGGGCAACAGGGTGCGCGTTCGCCTGGGCCCGCCGGATGCTCCTTGGACCGGCCTCCTCACCCTGGCCATAATGGGGGACGGCAGATTTCACACTTTCTACGAGGGAAGTCGTAAAGACGGGGACGCTGGCTAAAAATCCGGCCTGTAAGATATTGTCTGATCAAGTCTTAGCTCACTTGGTGGCGTTCACGACAAGTGCACGTTTTTAGTCAAGTATCTCGTGATTCAAGCTGCATCAGTGCCCTTCGTAGGCGGAGCGAAAGAAAACGGGCGACAAGAGGGGGCAAGTGTCGGAAAGACTGAGTAGAAAGACTGCAGAAATTGGTACTGAGAAAATTGGGTGAGCGAAATTGGAGCGAAATTGGGACGCGGGCGAAATTGGGGGGCGAAATTGGCGGGGAGCGAAATTGGGGACGCTGACTAAGGAATCGGACCGCAAGCTATTATCGCCTAATTACTTATCATGCCAGCCAGATTCACGACGAGTGCATTTCTTATTCGGCTGAAATCGTCCACACAAAACAACCAAATTGCACTTGTCGTGAACGCATTGGTCACTATAAATAGTTATAATTACGTTACTTGCAGTCCTAACTCTTAGCCAGCGTCCCCATTTTTCAGAAGGCGGAACTAGGCATGGAAGGAGCCCTGGCGGTTGCAGCCCCCGCGCCATTCGATTCGGGGGGATGACCGGGCTTTGTGACGTCATGGTTGACATGACAGCGGAATTGGGAAATGCTGCGGTGGCTGGAGCTGGGCAACGATCCAATGCCTTGGCAAAGTCATCGATGCAAACCATCGATCGAGAAAGTGGGGATTTCTATGGCGACAATCAATCGGCGACGATTTATCCGGGCCTCTACGGTCGTCAGCATGGCTGCGCTCCCTTTTTCCTGTTCAACCCCGAAACCAGAAAAGCTGGATGCACAGGCGGTAAAAGCCCGCTATGCCAGGCTGGACCAGGTGCTGAAACAGCCCGTGCTGAAAAGGGACCTTTTTTCCTCTCCCGTTATCATTGAGAGCCTCGAACTGCTCAGGTATGCGAACAGCTTTCTGTGCCGCGTTCGTTCGACTGATGGAGCAGAGGGCTGGTCCGTGGGACACGCCGGGCTGAGATCGCTCTATCCTATCTTCGGCAGTAATTTACAGCCTTTTTTTATCGGTAAGGATGCCCGCGACTTGGACCTGCTGCTTGACAAGGTTTACATCTACAACCTGAATTTCAGGCTGAGCGGCATGGCTCTAGGGATACCGCTGGCTACGATTGAGTTTGCAATTCTCGACATGCTCGGCCATATCGCCGGCAAGTCGATCGGTCAATTAATTGGGGAAATCCACCACCCCCGCGTCGCAGTTTATCAAGCCACTGAATACCGTGAGAAACCAGTTGAGGAGTCGCTGGAGCTGATCAAGCGGGATGTGGCGAAATACAATGCCCGCGCCCTCAAAATCAAAGTGGGCGGGCTCATGTTCATGACTGCGGACGTACACGCGGTCGCGCCCCCGGGAAGGACCGAAGCCATCATTCCACTCGTCAGGAAGACATTTGGCGACGAGATGTTTCTATATGCGGACGCCAATGGTTTCTACTCCGTCGACGAAGCGATCCGGGTGGGCAGACTGCTCGAGCAATATGATTACCAATTCTTTGAAGAACCGGTGTCTTTCGATTGGTATGAAGAGACAAAAGAAGTGGCCGATGCCTTGAAAATCCCTGTGGCCGGCGGGGAGCAGGAATACAGCCTGCACGGTTTTCGCTGGTTAATTGCCAACGATGGCCTTCAGATTGTTCAGCCGGACAATTACTATTTCGGCGGAATGATCCGTTCGATGAAAGTGGCCCGGATGGCTCAGGAGTTCGGAAAGGAATGCACACCCCACATGTCTGGCGGTGGACTCGGATACCTTTACATGATGCATTTCGTATCTGCTCTTCCCAATGCAATGGCTCACCACGAATTCAAGGGACTGAACACTGACGTGGAATTCGAGTGTCCCACCTCGCCGTTGCTGGTTGAGAATGGAGAGATTCAGGTTCCGACTGGCCCCGGTTTGGGTGTGAGAATCAACCCGGAGTTCATAAATAAACATCAGGTAATTAAGACTTAAAGACGGGCTTCTGTTCGGATCAGTTCTTAACTCTCGCTCAGCTCGCTAACGAGCCGGTGCGAACCGTGGGACGCGCCGCCAGAGGATCTTCAATACCGGTGAGAGGGGTATTCCGGGAGTATCGCCGGAGAACATGACTGCGACGATTGCCGGGTTCACTGGACGAGCCAAGAGGAGGACTACGTCTCACCAAGGTTTGGCGAACGACGCCGCTCTGAGGGTGAAGGCTCGTCCGCCATGGCAGGGGGGAGGGCGGATCGCGCGATCCGCCCTCCTGGAAAAAACTACAACACTAGAACAGCACCTTTAGCGCAAACTGGACGTTGCGTTCTCCCTGCGCCGACGTAATCTCGCCAAAAGTGGCACTGGATGCGTTGCTGTTGGGGGCGCCAAACTGCGGAGTGTTGGTCAGGTTGAAGAATTCACCGCGGAATTGCACGGACGTCCCCTCCGTGATACGGAACGACTTCGCCAACGACAGGTCAAAAGTCTTCCATCCGGGGCCTCGGACAACACCTACTCCAGAATTGCCGAGAGTCCCTGCTGCCGGTTCCCGAAAAGCGCTGGTGTCAAACCACTTGTTACCAGGGCCGACTTCTTTGGCCCCCTCCCCGTCAGCTACTCGATCCGCCCTAGCGCCGCGAGAAACGGTGCCAGAACGATCGGTTGCCCGGATCGTCAGCGGGAAACCGCTTCGCAGACTTAGAATACCGCCCATTTGCCAACCGCCCAAGATTGCATTGAGAACCGGGTTCCAGTCAGCCCCAAAGGCTTTGTCGCGACCGAACGGGAGTTGGTAGATGTAGACGAACGACAACATGTGCTTGGCGTCAAAGTAAGTGGGCCCCCATTCCGCTTTTCGATCGTACAGATACTGGAAATAAGCCGATTGAGAAGCCGACTGACC
>DAOTAI010000450.1:0-4162 GCA_035593865.1 Acidobacteriota bacterium | reverse complement strand
GAAAAGTCCTTTGAAACACCATGACCTTTTTGCTGAACAAAAGAAATATAACCCTCCTTTAAGCCGGCGTCCCTTGGTTGTACAACTTCAAACTGGATTTGCCTTCAAGTGTCGGACTCCATTTAATTCGGCCCGCAAACTCGCTGCTCAGAGTCCGGCCGCAATCAAGACCCGGGCACGCACTAGCGAGTCGGCGCGGGATCCGTTTTGTCCTGTTTGTTACCTTGCCGGCATCGAACCACACTATTTCTAGTTCCGGTTACATGATAAGAATCAATCCAGAATGCTGTCTGATCTCCTCACCGCTGATGTTTCTGATCTATGCGCGCAGGCAGGGCGCCTGCGAGACCAGGGAAAAGGAAAGACGATATCCTATTCACTGAACGTATTCCTGCCGCTGACACGCCTTTGTCGCAACAGATGTGGCTATTGCGATTACCGGGTGGAGCCGCTCAAACGTGAACCAGAAGAAAGGGACAGTCTCTTTCTGTCTCCCGAGGAGATCCTCGCCACAGCTCGCGCCGCACAAGACGCGGGATGCACCGAGGCCCTTTTCGTCACCGGCGACAAGCCCGAGCGGCGATACCCGGATGCAGGCCGTTGGCTCCGCGAGCGTCATCTAGACAGCACTCCGCACTATGCCTTTGAAATGGCTCGCCTCATCCTGTCTCACACTCGCCTCTATCCCCACACCAACGCTGGTGTGATGACACCAGCTGAACTAAAAGCCCTTAAGCAGGTTAACGCCTCAATCGGTCTTATGCTGGAGACCACGGCAGACCGTTTATGCCGCCCGGGGTACCCCCACGCTCACTCTCCCGACAAGCTTCCGCAGGTGCGATTGGACTTTCTTCGACAAGCGGGAAAGCTACACATCCCCACAACCACAGGACTCCTCATCGGCATCGGCGAGACCCGATCTGAAAGACTTCAGGCAATCCTCGAAATCCGGCGGATTCAGGAGGAATATGGTCACATTCAGGAGGTCATCATTCAGAACTTCAAACCAAAGCAGGGAACAGCGATGGCTAAGATGTCCGGCCCCCCTTTATCGGAAATACTTTGGACATGCGCGGCCGCACGACTTCTGCTTGGTCCAGAAATGAACATCCAAGTAGCCCCTAATCTGGTTCCCGGCGGATCAGGAGCGTTCGGGCGCTGTCTCGCGGCGGGAATCAACGACTGGGGTGGCATATCCCCTCTGACACCCGATTTCGTCAATAGGGAGTCGCGCTGGCCCGCAGTGACAGAATTGAAGGAAAAGACCGAACAGCACGGTTTCATCCTCCGTCGTCGATTTCCGGTGTATCCCGAATTCATTCGCCGCAAGTCACGGTTCCTTTCCAGATGCATTTATGAAAAATTAAACCAGGATGCAGATTCGGAGGGGTATGTGTACGAAGGAGTGCTCAGTGCCTGATCCCTGCGCCTGGTGCGGCCTCGACGTCGACGTTCTGGAAACAAAGCTGCGCTCACTTCCCTCAGCTACTGCGACTGTCCTAGATAAAGCATTGGCAGGACAAGACTTGGATGCAGACGACTTAACGCACCTTTTCGGTCTCAACGATCTTGAAGTCTGTGCCCTTTTCGCCACCGCGAATCTTCTGAAGACTCGGGTCCACGACCGCGCCGCCACATACGTTGTCAATCGGAACATCAACTTTACCAATGTCTGTTACAACGCTTGTCGCTTCTGCGCATATAATCGGCCGCGCTCCAGCCCGGAGGCATTCTTGATGTCTGCACCGGAGATCGCCCGACTCGCCCTGGAAGCACGAGACTTAGGCGCAACTGAAGTCTGCGTGCAGGCGGGTTTGTCTCCCGACCTTGACTCGTCCTTCTACCCGCGGCTTCTCCACGCGATCCGCGACGCCGCGCCCGATATTCATATTCATGCCTGCTCACCGCAGGAAGAGGTTTACTGGTCGGAAAAAGCCGGCCAGTCGATTAGGGACTATCTAATCGAACTCAAGGCCTCGGGTCTCGACAGTCTTCCCGGTACTTCAGCGGAAATTCTGGTCGATCCGATACGCTCGGCGATTTCGCCAAAACGCATCACTACCGCCAAATGGCTAGAAGTCATACAGACCGCTCACTCCCTAGGACTTCCGACTACGGCGACCATAATGTACGGTCACATCGAGAGCCATCGGGAGCGAGCTCTTCACTTGATTCAAATCCGGGATCAGCAGCGGCGTTCTCACGGCTTCACCGAGTTTGTCCCTCTGAGCTTTATCGCCTCTTCTCGACAAGCCCGGAGGCGAAACCCATTAATCCGCTCGGTTCAGACGCTCGATGTACTGAAAATGCACGCGATTGCTCGCTTAGCGCTTTGGAAGGATATCCCGAATATTCAGACTTCCTGGGTAAAAGAGGGCTTGGAAATTGCTACGCTGTGCTTGCGTGTTGGGGCAAACGATTTGGGAGGGACGCTCATTAACGAATCGATAGCTGCATCTGCCGGAGCCAATAATGGCCAAATGATGCGGCCTTGTGACCTGCGGACCGCTATTCGCACCTCAGGTTCTACGCCGGCGCAACGTGACACGCTTTATCGGATTCTCCGATCTTTTGAGGATCCCGCCAGCGACCCTATTGATCCCCTGGATCGGTTGGATTCTCCTCTGACGCCTGGTAACAAACAACCTCGGAGACTGTGAGAGGACCAGGGGGACAGTCTATCTTATTGAGGCGCCTGGCATTGCTGGCAACAATCACCGCTCGTGAAGTTGTAAGTCCTTCAACCTTCGTAATAATCCGGAAAACCTCCTGGCGACGCGGGTATTTCGGATGGCCATGGCCAGCGCCTTCTTCTGGCCCACGATAACAACCATTTTTCGCCCGCGCGTTATTCCAGTGTAGGCGAGGTTCCGCTGAAGAAGAACATACTGTTCCATGGCCATTGGGATAACCACGGCTGGGAATTCCGAGCCCTGCGATTTGTGGATGGTGATTGCGTATGCAAGCGCCAACTGATCGAGTTCGTCAAAATCATAAGTAATGAACCGACCATCAAAGTTGACGGTTATTTCGTGCTGGACCGGGTCAATTCTCTCCACAAAACCAATATCGCCGTTGAACACTTCTTTCTCGTAGTTATTTTCCGTCTGGATGACTTTGTCTCTCTTTCCAAAGCGAAAACCAAAGCGATCTACAGTCACCTCCCCGGATCGAGGAGGATTCAACAGCTCCTGAAGGCGCGCGTTAAGCGCTCGAACTCCCAGCAGTCCGCGGTTCATCGGACACAACACTTGAACGTCGTATGTCGGGCTAAGCCGCAGATGAGACGGGATTCGTTTTTGGACTAGTTCAGACAGGGTGGCGAGAATGGCTTCCGGCTCGTTTCGCTCTAAAAAGTAGAAATCTGAGGCGTCCTCCGTCTTGTCTGGAATCCGGAAGACTCCTTGTCTGATCGCATGGGCCGCCTTTACGATATCGCTTCCGGCAGCCTGCCGAAACACTTCGGTCAGTCTCACTACGGGGACGATTCCACTGTTGATCAAGTCGCTCAACACATTCCCAGGGCCGACGGACGGCAGCTGGTCCACGTCGCCGACGAGGATCAATCCTGCACGCGGGGGGCAGCCGCGCAACAGTGCCGCCATCAGAGGGACATCGACCATGGACATCTCATCTACCACCAGAAGGTCACATTCCAGGGGGTTTCGTTCGTTGCGGCCGAAACGCCCTGCCGCTTGTGCTTCAAGAAGGCGATGTATCGTCTTCGCCTCTCGACCGGTAGCTTCCGACAGCCGTTTAGCGGCACGGCCTGTGGGGGCGCAAAGGAGACATCGAACATTCTTGGCGGTGAGGATCTCCAGAACAGCCCGGATTAGAGTCGTCTTGCCGACTCCAGGTCCCCCCGTAATAACAGCGACCCGGCTGTCAAGGACGACCTTAAGCGCCTCCTTCTGGCTAGACGCAAGCTCCACGCCCGTTCTTTCCCTGTACCATTCAATTGCTCTTAAGGAATTAACGGGCGGGTAGTTAACGCGGGCCGACAACATCCGTGCCAGACGACTCGCAATCTCTCGTTCTGCAGCGTGAAGATGAGGAAGGAAAGCCGTCTTTTCGGCATCGATCTCATCGATAATGATTCGCCCTTCTCGCAGCTGCTCGGCCAAGCCCTCTGCAATGACGGCCTCGGGAACCTCAAGCAGTC
>DAOTAI010000449.1:0-4221 GCA_035593865.1 Acidobacteriota bacterium | reverse complement strand
CAACGCTCCCGTAAGTGATTGATAAATAAAGGGTGGAATTTCGTGAAACCCTGTTCGCAGTACCGGCTTTAGCCGGGTGGTTGCCGAACGGACAATTGGTGCTATATCAGGAGTGCTAGGGACAGTCTCTCGCACCGATCTCTCGCACCGATCTCGTAGGTGTTGGGAGTGTTATGGGAGTGCTAGGGACAGTCCTTTGCACCGATCCTTTGATCTTTCCTCGGGTGTTAGGGTCTCCATCCCGGGGGATTCGTGCCTGATCCACCGCTGGTTTCGCTGATCCCTGTCGGTACTACATCGCGGCGGGATGGTTTATAATGCGCTTTTTTTGGCTCCCGCATTTTGCGCTCATATGTCTCAACCACAACACAAATACGGGTTAGCAGGGATCTACCCCTATCTGGCGGTTAGCAGTCTGATCAACCTGAGTACCTGGGTGCTGCTGCTTCTTCCTAATTTTCTCCAAGAAAGGCAATGGTCCGGACAGGAGATCGGCTGGGCGGTTGGCGCCTACTTCTCGGTTAATTTGTTTTCCCAAATCTTGGCCGGTGAACTTGCCGATCGGCGGGGCAGCATAAAAACAGCGCTGGCAGGGGTGGCGGTAGGGATATTGGCGGGTGTTTTCTATGTGCTTTCGGGATGGTGGACCGGGCTGATTATCCCTGCGAGGATGCTCCATGGCGCCGCCGCCGGCCTGATCACCTCCGGGGCGCTGATTCAGTTGACTCAGACCGTGCCGCTTGAGCGCAAAGGTCAGATCATCGGTTACTTTGGACTCCCCGGATTCGTGATGATGGGAATCGGCCCGCTTATCGGCGAATGGCTGGCTTATGCCGGTGGATTTCAGAGCAGTTTTTGGCTCGTACTGATCATTTTCGGCTTAACCGGATGGCTGCTGTACCGCCTGCCGCGGTCGCTGGTCGATTCTTCCAAACCGCGCCCGCCTTTTCACGTCGTTTTCAAAGCCTCTTTTGTGCGTCTTGAACGGATACTGGCTTTTTCGATCGTGTTTGGCCTTTGTTTTTCCTGTTGGAACGCCTTTCTGGCGCCAACTGTGAGAAATCTCGGAGCGGGTGCGGTTTCCAGTTTCGGAACTGGGTATGCGATCGGCGCCGTCGTTACACGTCTCGGACTTAGCAGCGCGATGGACACACATGCCCGCCGGCTAATCGCCATCTCTACTCTCTTTCTCTACAGCGTGTGTCTGATACTCATTCCGCATGCCTTTGCGAGTTGGAATCTGCTTTTGATTGGACTGGTCTGCGGCATGGGACATGGCATCTATTACCCGAGCCTCAGTTCTCTCGCGGCCGAGCGTTTTCATCCGCTCTATCCCGGGCAGGGAATGAGCCTCTATGTTTCGGCCTCCGGTCTCGGGCATTTCATCGGACCTCCGATCTGGGGTATCCTGTCTGATCAGTTTGGATACACCGTTGTCTTTCTGATGGCGGGGCTCTTGCTTGCCCTGGGTGTCGGGGTTTTCGTCTTTGCCGAAAGTCGAAATCCTTGAAAGTGATTGTATACTGCGGCTTGCTGAATTCGGGGAGGAGTTGCGATGTGTGCCATGAGGTCTCCGGTTGTTGGGATCATTGGAGGAACCGGTCGTGAAGGGGGGGCTTTGGCAATTCGTCTTGCCCATTCCGGTTACCGAGTTGCAATCGGGTCTCGATCACCCGAGCGGGCAGCCGAAAAGGCGCATGAGCTGGCAACTGTGCTGAGAAGCCTGGGGCTGTCGCCAACCATAAGCGGGGCGATCAATTCGGACGTAACACAGAGTGTTGACATACTGTTTCTTGCGGTGCCGTATCCGCAAGTGATTGACGCAGCACGCGGTTTGCTGTTCCGCCCGGAAACGATAGTCGTCGACACGTCAGTTCCGGTGAAATTCGAGGAAGGCCGTGCCAAGCTGGACAGCGTTGAAAGCGGATCCGTAAGCGAGCAACTCCGCGGAATAATACCCCCTCAAATCCCTCTGGTAGGAGCCTTCAAGACAATTCCTGCCTGGGCCCTCAGTGATATCGACAGCGATTTGGATTGCGACGTCTTCGTATGCGGCGATTCTGACGAAGCAAAGAAAGCAGTGATGGGACTCGTCGACCAAATCAGTGATCTTCGTGCGGTAGACGCGGGCCCTCTGAGCGCTGCCGGTACTCTGGAGAGGATGTCGGTTCTGGCAATTGACATTAACCTCAGGTACAAAATTAAGGCCAGTCGATTTCGAGTTATCGGGCTCTGATTTATGATCGCTTGCCTGACAGGAGGAGTTGGCGGAGCGAAGTTCGCACTTGGCTTGGCGCGCATTCTGGCTCCCGATGAGCTCAGCTTTATCGTCAATACCGGCGATGATTTCGAGTTCCTCGGCTTGCGGATTTCCCCGGATGTCGACACTCTCATCTATTCCCTTGCAGGCGTAGTGAATCCGACGACCGGCTGGGGTCTGGCCGGGGATAGTTTCCGATGCCTGCAGGCCCTCCGAAGACACGGCGCGGCTTCATGGTTTCGCCTGGGGGACATTGATTTGGCCACCCATCTGGTCCGGTCGGAGATGCTTCGTCAGGGACAGTCCCTAAGCCAGGTCGTTCAGAAACTGGCTCGGGACTTCGGTGTTCGCAACCAAATTCTGCCACCAACTGACGCGTTTGTCCCGACTTTCATCAGGTCGGGGGTTCGACGCCTGCATTTGCAGGAGTATTTCGTCAAGGAACGGTGTACCCCACGAGTCGACGCTTTGGAGTATCAGGGGGCGCAGGACAGTCTACCGGCTCCCGGCGTCGTTTCCCTACTGAGTGAATCCGAGGCGATTATTATAGGTCCAAGCAATCCGCTGATCAGCATCGACCCGATTCTCGCAATCCCTCAAATCCGGGAGACGATTGCTTCACGCAGGCGTCACGTCGTCGCTGTCAGCCCAATCGTGGCCGGCAAAGCCATTAAAGGGCCTGCCGCCAAGATGATGGATGAATTAGGGCTCGGTTCGTCGGCCGCCGCTGTCGCCCTGCATTACGCCGAACTGGTTGACGTTTTTGTTCTTGATCAGCAGGATGAAGCGCTTGCTCAAGAAATCGAGCGCCGCGGAATAAAAGTTGTGGTTACGAACACCATCATGAACTCCCTGGAAAGCAAGATCAGTTTGGCCAAGACGGTTTTGGATGCCATAAGAACGCCTCGGGACTGAGCCAGCTAGTTGGTAATAACCTGTGGTCGGCGCAATCGGATTACGCCACCCGCAAGACCCTCAACTTGACACTCCCAGTCAGATCCAACACGATTATGGCCATGGGAGCGGTTTTGCTGCCGATAAAGGATCCCTGGGAGGCCAAGCAGCGTTTAAGCGGTGTGCTAAGCCGTGAAGAAAGACACGACTTGGCGTGGGCCATGCTCTACGATGTCGAGGCCGCGATTAGCGAGGCAAAGCGAATCGACGGCGTATACGTGGTAACCTCCTCCACCGAGGTGCGGGACTTCGCCCTCCGACGTGGCTGGAACGTACTAGTCGAGCCATACCAGATCTCCGAAAGTGCTTCCGTAGACTGGGGAAGCCTCACGATCCGGAGGCTTGGAATCGGGGAAGCGCTTCGATTGCCAGGGGATGTGCCCCTTATCCAGGCAGAGGACATCGATGATCTGTTCGAGATCGGATTCAGGCGGAATGCTTCAGTCATAGTTCCTTCAAGGGACGGATCGGGAACCAACGCCTTGCTTCGGACACCGCCGGATGCTTTTCCTTCTCGCTTTGGTCCTGACAGCTACCGCCTTCATCAGGAGGAGGCTGGCAAGCACGGAGTCCCGTTGGTGACAGTGAACAAGCCCAGGATTGGGCTGGATGTAGATTCCCCGGAAGATCTGACCGTTTTCCTCCAGCAAGGGCAAACCGGACACGCCTGGCGTTTTCTCCGATCAATTCCATTAACCCGCCGGCTCGACAATGCCTCAGCCTGAAATTTCCATCTTCCCGATTCTCGGTCTGCCTGAAATCGTCCCCGGATGTCAGCTATCTTCCGTCCTGGCCGAAGCAGTACGCCGTTCAGATCTTGTTCTGAAGGATTTCGACATCCTGGTTATTGCGCACAAAGTTATTTCCAAGGCGGAAGGAAGGATCGTTCAGCTGAACGACGTCGAGCCCTCCAAGGTTGCCACGATTTGGGCTGAGAAGTCTGGTAAAGACGCTCGGCTGGTTGAACTGTCTCTCCGGGAGGCCAGTCGCATAGTTCGAATGGAGCG
>DAOTAI010000448.1:0-4231 GCA_035593865.1 Acidobacteriota bacterium | reverse complement strand
GTGGAGATCGGACCATCTGAAGAACCCTCTGCTGCCGTTCCGTGTTGGATGAACTGGATATTGGTCGTCGTGGGCGTCACCCCTTCCCGGACCAGTTGAAGACCGAGGAGTGCATTGATGAGGGCGCTCTTGCCCGCGTTGAATTCACCGACGATGACAACCAGGAAAAGTTCATCGAGCTGGAGAATGGAGTTCTGGAGGACAACAAGGTCGGCCTCAGCAGTGTCAAATCGGGACAGCGCAAGCTGCAGCCGGCTGAGCGCCTGCCTTTCGTCCGCGAGAACTTTTCGCTGTTCTCGATCCAGAATCCGGGAAATCATGGATAGTCGTAGAGTTAGGTTAGCACTGTTGGAGACTTCTCTCCACAACGCGCTTTTTCAAAGCGCGAGCCTGAGTCGTCCGAGTTATTTCCCGATCACGGATCTTGTTACATGGCCGTCGGAATCGGGGGAATCGGCGGAACACGCAGTTTCTCACTGCGGTGCTTTTCGAAGGCCGCAACCAGCTCGGCCGTATCACCCTCAACTGCCACCAGATAGAAAAGGTCCGGCCCGCGCAGCAAAAGAGTTCGTCCGTTCGGGCGAAGTGCGTTGAAAGCATAGAACCGGGGGCGTGGGATCTGCTGCCTGAAGTAGCGGTATTGGTCGGCGACAGCAGCCGTCCCGAGGGTGAGATTGGGTCCGATTTGATACTGGAGAAAGGCCCCGGCTTCCATGTCACTCAGATCCCGTATTTCTTCAAGGTCGTCAAATTCTATCCGGACGTCCCAGCGCGGGTTCCGGCTCCCTCCCATCACTCGCATCATGTTGGGAAAGACGAGCCCATTACCTTCCAACCTGAAGGGGCGACCGGGTGCAATCCTGCCGGTCACTTTCTTCAGCACCATCAGGAACGGGATCCGGATAATGAGGTAAACGAGAACGACCCCGAACTCGAAGTAAAAGATCCGACTCAGACCCGGCTGCCCATGAGTCCAGTTGTAGGCAAGGATAACGAGAAGAGCTGCCGCCATCAGGATGGGAAGAAGCAGAAAGAACAGGCCCTTGATCAGCATTCTCCATCGTTCGACGTAAGCTAATCCCTTGGCGGCCTGCGCAATCCCGTCAGGTCCCGGCTCATGAGACAACTTCTCCTCGCGGATCTGACGGGCAAGTCGCAGGCTGTAGAAGCCTCCTTCAAGCATGAACAGGCCGATAAGGGGTGCGACCAGCCATCCCCAGTCAGGAAAGTCCTCATTCACTTCCCCTGGAAAGGCATCTAACGACAGAGTGAGGGCGACAAAAAGCAGAAGGGCTCCCCAGGTAATCAGGACCAAGGATCTTACAACTTCGGCGCGTCGGATGCTCCCCATGGCGTTTGCTCCTTTCGCTCAACGGTTGAACTTAGCTCACACTCGCTCGCGAACTTCTGGGGGCGATTTATGCAATTTCCAAGACCCGTCAAGTTGAGACAAAATCATTCAACGCTTTCGCTGGGTTGTCAAGGAGGCCAGCGTTGAGTAGTCGAAAATCTCTCCATGAGCTTAACTGTTTGCCACACGACGCTTGGTATGGAACAATACGGCAGGCGCTTGCGTTGGGAAGCGACCATTTTTGAGGAGCTTCATCATGTCCGACTTCTTCCGGGATTTCCCTTCGGGTGGTCGGAGGGAGCCTTCTGAACCCCCAACTATCGACATCCCGAGTCTGCGCCGCGGACTCGGATGCGTGGCCTGGGGTTTCGCCATCCTTTTGCTGTTGTTTGCCCTGAACTGGTTGCGCTCCTTCTATACCGACTATCTCTGGTATCAAACCCTGGGCTACCAGAGCGTGCTTCTGCGCGTAATCTACACGCAGCTTTGGCTCTTTCTGGCGGGGCTTCTAGTTGCGTCCCTGGTAGCAGTTCCCAACATCTTGGCGGCCCGGGGATTCGACCGGTCGCTCCCTTCACTGGGCTTGCCGACGATCGACCCGCAACTGATCGAGATGATACCGAGAATTCTGTGGATCGGGCTGATTCTGGTCGCCTCGTTAGGTGCTCTGGTCCTGGCTCTGGGGTTGTCCGCACAATGGGACCTGGTCTTGCGGTTTCTACACGCTGTGCCTTTCGGCCAGAATGATCCTTTTTTTGACCGCGATATCTCGTTCTACGTCTTCACGCTGCCACTCCTCCAACTGCTTCGCAACTGGTTGCTGGTTCTTCTTGTCGGACTTTTGGTAGTGGTGGCGGCTTATTATTACGCGAGCCGGGTACTGCGGGGTGAGCCTTTCATCCTGACACCTCAAATCCGCGCGCACTTCGCATTGCTGGCTGCCGGGATTTTCGTCCTGATCGCTGCTGGTTACTGGCTCGGCCGGTACCAACTGCTTTATTCCACGAGTGGCGCTGTTTACGGAATCGGATTCACAGAAGCCCGTTTCTTACTCCCCGCGCTTACAATCCTGACATTCCTCGCGCTGTTTGTCGGCGGATTTATTCTCTTTGCCGCCCGGCAGGCGCGCTTGAAATGGATTGGCTGGGCGTTGGGGATCTGGATTGGCGCGTCAATCCTCGGACAGACCGTCCTTCCTGGGATAGTGCAACGCTTTCAAGTCGAGCCGAACGAACTCGCCGTGGAGCGCGAATACCTGGCTCACCATATCAAGATGACTCGGCAGGCCTATGCGCTCGACCGGATTACCACCCGAAACCATCCGGCGCGAGGCAGCATGGATGCCCGGACGGTAGCGGAGAACCGTGGGACAATTGGAAACGTCCGCCTGTGGGATGAAGGACCGCTACTGCAAAGCTACAACCAGATCCAGTTTTTCCGTCTCTATTATGACTTCCTTTCGGTCACGACCGACCGGTATACCGTGAATGGTGAGCTTCGGCAAGTGATGCTGGCCAGCCGGGAGTTGTCTCCCGAGAAACTGCCACCCGAAGCACAGCGCTGGGTCAACCGTCATCTCCAGTTCACCCATGGGTACGGAGCTGCCATGACCCCCGTAACGGAAGTGGCGGCCGGAGGCAGACCAGCCTTTTTCTTGAAGGATGTACCTCCGCAAGGTGAAATCGAGCTGTCCCGCCCGGAAATCTACTACGGTTTGAAAAGTCTTCCCTTCGTTGTGGCCCCGAGCGCCATGGAGGAATTCAATTACCCGGGGACCGACGGGCCTGTTTATACCCATTACGCAGGAACTGGGGGAGTCGAACTGACTTCTCTTTTGCGACGGATTGTCTACGCCTGGCAGTTCAGAGATCTGAACCTGCTGATTTCAAGCGAGATCGAAAGGGACAGCAAAATTCATTACCGGAGGACAGTAAGCGAGCGCTTTTCGACCATCACTCCTTTCTTTCTGCCGGATGAAGACGTGTACCTGGTCGTAGCGGACGGGCGGCTCTTCTGGATACAAGATGCCTATACCGTCAGCAGCCACTATCCCTATTCGGCTCCCTGGGATCGGAGGCACAATTACATCCGTAACAGCGTAAAGGCTGTCATCGATGCTTACAACGGTACCATTGATTACTACGTGGCTGATCCGAACGATCCGCTCATCCAGACTTACCAGCGAATCTTTCCCGGGCTCTTGAAGCCTCTTGAACAGTTGCCCGAATATCTGAAACCACACCTGAGATATCCGGTCGATTTCTTTTCCGTTCAGACGCGAATGCTCCTGCAGTACCACATGGAGGATCCGGTTGTCTTCTACAACAAAGAAGACCAGTGGGCACTGCCTGTCCAGACCTCGTTTGGAGAGATGCAGGTAATGACCCCTTACTACATAGTGGCGCGCATGCCTGGGGAATCCAGGGAGGAGTTCCTCTTACTGCAGCCGCTGACGCCTAACAATCGACACAACCTTGTCGCCTGGGTAACGGCTCGCAGTGACGCTCCTCACTATGGAGAATTGATACTCTTTCGATTCCCGTCTGGACGACATGTGGACGGACCGAACCAGGTAGACGCCCGTATTGACAACGACGCCGTAATCTCCGAGCAGTTTACGCTCTGGGGTCAGGTTGGGTCGGAAGTCTCCCGCGGAATCCTCCTGGTCATTCCCATCGGGGACTCGATCTTGTATGCAGAACCTGTCTTCCTGCGACCGGAAACCCTTAACTTTCCTGAGCTTCGTCGCATCATTCTGGCGGATGCCGAGCGTGTCGTCATGCACCCGGATATCGAAAGTGCCATAGCCGCCCTTGTCGGTGAAGCGCCTGCCGTGGCGCCGATCGCCGAGACAATCGACACCAGCCGAACCGCGGCTCC
>DAOTAI010000447.1:0-4234 GCA_035593865.1 Acidobacteriota bacterium | reverse complement strand
CTCGGCTGCAAACTTCCCCGCCCCTTGGTCCTGGGCCACCGCGTCGACACTGTACCGCCCGGGAAGGAGGCGTATGTCACGAATGAGCACCGCTTCGCCTCTTTTCACTTTCTCCAGATTCTTACTCGGGCCTCGCACCGGGTAGGCCTGGCTGACCTTCTCGACGACCACCCCGCCGGCGTCCTTCACCAGAGCCAACATGGCGAAATCCGCTGCATACTGCTTCTCCTTACCCTGCTTTTCCTCGCGAAAGCTCAAATCGGCCAGCGGCAACTGCAGGACAATTTTGTGGCGAACCCTCGTCCTCCCCGGGTCAAACCGAAGAACACCAGCCCGAAAACTTAAGTCCTGCGGCAAAGTATCTTGAGCCAGCACACCGAGCATCGCCTGTTCGAACGGTAAGAGAGCCACCCCTCGAGTCGGTGGCAGCGCGAAGTAACCGCTTCGGCTCTGTACCGTCAATCCCGGCCGTTTCAACCGAACTTCAATTCTCCGGAACGTCCCGTCGTACTTGACCTCCCGCGGGGTGTAGGCGATTTCGTAATGGGCGTAAATATCCTCGGAAATCTTCGCCATGCCCGGGCTGTAGTCATTCGTGTTGGCCAAGAGAAAACCACCCGTGCTCGCAGCCAGGTCCGCCAGTTTGGCCTGCACATTCATTCGCCCGATCTCATCCTGCCGATCCGTAAGCATGGCCTCGTCCCGCTGCACCGCTCCCCCGGAACGCATTTGCTGCCGCCGGCTGGCTTCCACCGCGGCTTCGAGAGCTTCCTTGGCCTCAGTTAACTCGCCGCCGGCCCTCAGTCCTCTCGCATCCACAGCATAGACACTCACATTGTTGCGGTTCGCCTCGCTGATCAAGGTCTGGTAAAGCGCGTCGACGCTTGGAGTCACTCGCAAGCCCTCGGAGAAATACACGAGGGTTTTCCTCCCTTCCAGAAGCCCTTGGCCTTGGATCAAAGACAACAAGGAATACAGCGTGGATCGGGCACTCTCGTCCATTTCCAGGGACTGCGCGAATTGCATCATGTTGACAACAAGTCGCGCGATGTGCGCCTGAGCCAGCAGCTCTCCCGAAGCTGCCCCTTCCGATCCACCCGGCTCAGCAGTCAGTCCAGCAGCTTCTTCGAGTTCAGTGATCTCCTGCAACCGCCTGTAGATCTCGTCGGACTTGCCGTAGTACTTCATCGGAGCCTGTGAAGTAGCTTCCTCCACCGCGCGCTTCAACGCCTCGGGGTCCCGCGTAAACTCCTGCAGCACAATCAGGCGGCGGGAAACATTAAAGACCGATATCCAGGTCCTCGGCCCGGCGTAACGGTCGATGAAATCGAATGCCGCCCGGCGCGCCAGAGCCGCGGGCTCCGTCCCCAGGTTGTCGAATACCAGGGTCACCAGATTCGCCAAACGCAGGCTTCCGTCTTCAGGAGAAATCCGACCGACCGCCGCGGCCCCTTCCCGGCCGCCGGGACCCAGCAGCTCGATCCCGCCGGTCCCATGAAACTCCATCGACACAATGGGCTGTGGAACCCCATTTTCCAGGATCTCCACCTCTTCCGGACGAAGGTC
The DNA here is from genome assembly GCA_035593865.1 of Acidobacteriota bacterium. GTDB lineage: Bacteria > Acidobacteriota > UBA6911 > RPQK01 > RPQK01 > RPQK01. The sequence goes on along the minus strand of DAOTAI010000447.1, from coordinate 2,668 downwards.
GGTTACGGGGCGCCCGTCCCCCGTGCGCACCACGAGGTCCAATAACACCGCCTCCGCGGCAGCCTTCACAAGAGGCTCCTCGGCTTCCGCCTCCTCCTGCAGCATGGGCCCGGCGGCAAACGCCGAATTACAAAGGAGAAACGACAACACCAAGTAATATCGAGACCGAAGAATCCGTTCACCCATCGCTTCACCACCCTCCCGAACAATGCGTTGCTTGACCTGATACCTGCAACAGGCTCTCCTGAATAACCGTAGCCTTCAGTGCTTACCAATGCAAGTAAACGACAACCGGGCTGTAAACAGCAACCAGTGTGCCGCTGTAAACCGGATAAAATGCTTCCGGGCTCGGCAATTCCAGGACAGTCTGATAATCTAAATAGGTTAAAGAGCAGCGGAAGCTGTGCAATTGCCAGGAAGATGACATCCTTCTCAGGCTGTGAGTAGTGGCGCATTTCGACCGAAGATGCTGCAACCGCAGGAAGATTTGTTGCATCGGGTTTTCGACAGCCCCCACTTTCGGGGATCTCCCAGCTTGCGTAGGATCCTCCAGTTCCTTTCCACGTATCCCGAAGGCGGCTCTCCGAAGGAGTGGGAGATTGCGGTCCATGCCCTGGGGCGGCCCAGCGACTTTGATCCTAGACGGGATCCCATTGTTCGCGTAAGCATTGCGTCCATCCGCGAACGTCTCTGCCGATACTTCCAACACGAGGGCAGGTTCGAAAAGTGGCGACTGGCGATCCCCCGGGGCGAATATCGGCTGGTATTCTTCGAGCAGGGTGCCGAGGGGGAATTCCGCTGTCGTGAACTCCTTGATCGACCGGCTCTGGAACGGTTTTGGCAGCCCTATCTTCTCGAGCCTCAATGCAACTTATTGCTATTCTCCGATTTGCTGTTTTTCACCGATGGTCAGGGCACGTTCTGGCGGGACATCTTCGTCAACCGGGCCAACGGCTCTCTTCGGCGCTTGCGCCAAGTTTTCTCCCTTCCCAAAAGCGACCAACTCCAGCCCACACGAGCCTTCATTTCCGCGGGAGAATTGAGAGCTTTGTATTCGTTGCAAGCGCTGTTCGGGCAAGCCGGAGGGAAGGTGGAACCTCGCGAGGTGCGAGAGTTAACGGAGGAAGACCTGGAAGGATCGAACTTGATCCTCATCGGCTCAAGCCGGACGAACCCCTTGGTCGACCGGGTGCAGCCATACTTCCAATGGACGCTCACGGAGCGCAACGTCTTATATACTCCCTCCGCCGGCGGCCGCGTGCATCGACTGCGTGACCGGGAGTGGGCTCAGGGTGACGTTATTCGACGCCGTAGTTTCGCTTTGGTTCAGCGCACGGTCTTGCCGGGAGGCGAGATTGCCACAGCTATCTGCGCCAATAACGGAAGAAGTATTCAAGCGGTTGCCGAACTCCTTACCGACGAGGAGGAAACCAGCCGAGTTTTGCACATCCTGAGTGACGGTCGGGCGGAACCGCTACTACCCAGCCACCTCGAGCTTCTTTTTCAAGTGGAATTAGCCGACGATATCTTTCGCGAGGAAATCCTCGCTACGCGTTTGCTGGACTTCCGTCTGAAGTCCAGCAGGGAGACCGGAGTCGATGAGACTCGGAAATGACATCGACTTCCCGACCCCTACCGGGTTGCGATTGTCAGCCGTTGGGACGATCCTCGAGAGACGAAGGGTGACCCGTGCGTGATGTCGAGCGCGAATTGCTGAATCGAGTCCTGGGTAGCCGTTACTTTCGCAAGGCGCCTTCCCTTAAGTCGTTGCTGACCTATGTTTGCGAGCATTCCACCGAACCCGGCCAAGGCAGCCTGTCCGAGTACGAGATCGCCACACGGGCACTGGCGCGAAGAGCCGATTTCGATCCTTCCATCGACCCGATTGTCCGGATCGACATAGCTAGGATCCGGGAGCGCTTGGCGCATTACTTCACTGCGGAAGGATCGAATGAGTCTCTTCAACTGCAAATTCCCAAGGGGGAGTATCGGGCCGTTTTCTATGAAAAGGCGGCAAGACATTGGGGGACCGACAGAGAAGAAGTGAAATCTTTCGCCTTGGAGCGCTTCTGGCAACCTTATCTGATCGGCAGGCCGGATAACCTCCTGGTTTATTCAGAGCTACTCTTTCTGGCCGGGCCCGCCGGACTGTGTGTCCGCAATGTGTTCCTCAACGATCCGCAGGATCTCACCTCAACCGCGTGGTTCCGGAATAACGACAACCGAGGGATTCCGTTCCGGCCGGCCTATCATTACGTTTCCTCGGGCGAGATGCGATGTGCCCTTCAGATTTGCCACATGTTCAGCCGTCTCGGCGTCGTCCTTTACCCTCAGGCCCTGCATGCGTGCGACTGGAGACGGCGCGCCCAGGCCAATCTGATCATCCTCGGCAACCCACGTGTAAACTCGTTACTCCGACTCTACCAAGACCCGATCCGCCGCGCACGAGGCCTAGTTCATGAACGGGACGGAGTTCACGACCTTAACCCCGCCCCAGGTGAGCCGACCGAATTCCCCGGCACGTGTTGGTCTCCCAACCACGGGTTCCCTTGGACGGCTTGGGTTTTGGTTTCACGTGTTCCGAACATTGTCCCCGGGGGCGTCGTCACCTTGGTCAGTGCCGACTGCGGCGGAGCAATGAAAGCGGCGGGAGACTATCTCACGTCGG
>DAOTAI010000446.1:0-4245 GCA_035593865.1 Acidobacteriota bacterium | reverse complement strand
TTCCGCCGAGAATCACGCCGTCAACAACGCCGCCTTCCCGCCTCAAGATAGGGGGAATCTGGAGTTCCCCAGCCGGCGTGTCCGGAGAGTACCTGTAAGTGGTGAACAAAACGGAATAGTTGTTAATGCTGCAGAACTCTTCAACGCCCCTGATGATATGGGCATGCAATGAGAGGAGAACTTCTCGGTTGGCAAGAATGAAACAGATGGTGTTGGTCTTGCCCTTCCACATTCGCTGTGCGTGAACATTTGGAACATAGTTCAGCTCTTTAATGACCTGCATGACTCGCTGCTGAACTTCAGGACTGACCGACGGATGTCCGTTGAGCACACGAGAAACGGTGCCAATTCCGACTTTGGCTTTGCGAGCGACTTCCCTAATGTTCATGCATGTCCCCCTTCGCAGGCAGCCCCCGGATATGCAAGAAACCGGCCAGCCACCCAAACATATAAAGTATATGACGTTATATCTTTTTTGTTCAGTAAAAAGGCGGTGGTCCGAACGTGGAACAGAGCACCAAAAGGACTGCCGCGACAAGCCGCTTGAATAAACCACGAAGTCACTTCAAGAGTGACGGCGCAAAATCGCGCTTAAGTCTCCCCGTTTCTCTTAACGTTGCGGCAGGCCTGGCTTCACCCTTGCCCGATGTTGCTCCATAGCCCGCTGCAGGCTGGCCACGATTTCCGGATGATCGGCCGCAACGTTGTAGCGTTCGCCCGGATCCTGTTCAACATCAAAAAGCAGGGGAGGATCGTGCTCCTCAATTGGCCAGTCTCCCCATTTCTCCACCGACGCCGGCCGGGTGGTTTTCAGGTGCATCTTCCACCGCCCCACCCGCACAGCCCAAAGTTCATCTGCGAAATAATAGTACATTTCGGGCTCTCGCCCCTTGTCGCCTTCAAATAAGACGGGCCCAATATCGTGCCCGTCGAGGTCGACTCCGGTCGGGAGGTCGGCGCCAGCCAAGGCGGCAAACGTGGGAAGCAGGTCCATGCTGGTTGCAAAAGCAGTAATAGTCTGACCCGACTGTATTCGCCCCGGCCACCGAAAGATCGCGGGCACACGGAAACCACCTTCCCAGGTGCTGACCTTACCTTCGTAGAAGGGTCCCGAGGAGCCGCCGTCCAGTTTTTTGCCGAGCCATGGGCCATTGTCGGAGAGGAACACGACCAGGGTCTCCTTATCGACGCCGGCCTCCTCTATGGCTCTCCGCACCTCTCCGCACGACCAGTCCAGTTCCTCAACCGTATCACCGTAAAGACCTCGTAGGGATTTCCCCTGGAACTGTTCGCTAGCGAAAATCGGGACATGAGGCATGGTATGGGCCAGGTACAGAAAGAAAGGTCTCTTCCCCGCGTGTTGTCGAATGAACGCGATTGCCTCCTCGGTGTACTGCTTCGTCAGGTAACGTTGATCGGGCTCATGGTCCTTGTTGGTAACCTCATTGTTGCGAATCAACGGCGTCGGAGGCACGTTCTCAAAAAGCGGGTTTCCTGGCTGAGTCTCACGGCTCATGTCGTTCGAATAAGGAATTCCAAAGTAATAATCGAAGCCATGATTCAGCGGCAGGTGCTCCGGTCGACAGCCGAGATGCCACTTGCCGATGCAGGCGGTCGCGTAACCCGCACTCCGAAGAATCTCGGCAATTGTCACCTCGTCATCCTGGATTCCGCCAGGTGATGTCGGGATGAGCACGTGTGTCAGTCCACTGCGGATCGGATATCGGCCGGTCAGCAGCGCGGCGCGGCTGGGGGTGCACACCGAGGAAGCCACGTAGAACTGCGTCAGTTTAGCTCCCTCGCAAGCCATCCTGTCCAGGTTCGGAGTCCGGATGGTGGGATGGCCGTAACAGCCCACGTCGCCATACCCCATGTCATCGACAAAGATGACCACGAAATTCGGCTGTCTGCCGGCCTGGCCGGCGCATGACACCGCGCCGAGAAAGGCGGGAATCCCTGCGGAAATCCTCAGAAAGTCTCGACGTTTCAAACGTTTCCTCCTCTGTCCGTGCTATCCCTCTTATAAGACGGATACCGGTACAACAATGGCCGAAAGTGAACGGATCAATCGCTGCCGACCAATTCGACGGCCCGGCCCGCCTCCCTCTCTTGCTTCGCGATCTGTCGCAGTCCTTCGTACGTCTTGCGCGCCGCATTCACGCGCTCCAGAAGAGCGTCTGCCTGCTTAACAAGGAGCATGCGGCTGAGAGCCTCGATTTCGTCTCCTTCCGGTTCGGCATTGGGGTTACGAGCCTGTTCGACGAATTGCTCAATTTCGTCAAGACTCTTCAAACGCTTTTCGATCAGCTCGTCGACATCCTCGATTTTCCAGAAACGGAAAGGATCCCGCACCACGTACACGGGTGTAGTGAAAGCTTCGGACTGGTTGCTGCCAACGGCTCTAGCACTGATCCAGAAGCCGTACTCGCTGTCTACCTCAAAGTCGAGCCGTAGTTCTTCCTGTCCCTCTCTGGAGGGTTCGATGGACTTGATGACCTCTCCGAGACGGATGATTTCCAACCGGGTCGGGGTCATGAAGTCTTTGTCACCCCACGCCCGTGCCCTCACCTTTAGCTTCCGGCTCCTGGACACCTTCAACTCGTCTCCGGGGAATACGTCGTCCACACGAAAATCGATCATGGGACCGTTCGTGACAAAGGTGCGGCCACGGCCCACGGCCTGGAACCAGGCGTCCGGGGAGAATTGCTTCTGCTCTCCTACGTAGGCGTATAGTCGAACCTCACCCACCGTTCCACCCCAGGGGACATCCGACCCGGCCGATGCGGTGATTTTGAAACCAAGATTGAGGAACTCATTGTAGAGTTCGGTCCCCAGCCGCCCGAACTGCATCAACTCAGCAAAGTCCACTTTGCCCTTTGGCACGTTTAGAGTCATGTCCCGGTGCACGTAGAAACTGTCGGACAAAACATGGGCGTATCCGGATAATCCTCCTTGCTCCTGAACCTGATCGAAAACCCAGTCATATAAGAAGTACTTGTCAGTGTCTCGCACCATGCTGCGAATATTCATCGACAGGGTGTGTCCCAGTTGGTTGTGCGTACGGGGGCACTCCTGACCAGGGGCAAGAATATAGTCCTGCGCTCGAACCCGGTAGTCGGGGCCAAAACCCCGTTGCTCAAAGTAAGTCCGGGCGATATCACCCATCTTTACGACATTGGCAACGTGGATGTCTTCGGCCTGTACCCACATCATCAGGTTATGGGCATCTGCGTCGCTCAGGATCCGACCATGCACGTGGTCATCCCCGGAATACCAGCCGTGTTTACGCATGTCCACCCAACGGCGCGGCCGATAAGTCTTTTCGATGTTTTGTCCTTCAGCGACCGTGAACGTCTCGGTTACCGGTCGATGCTCAACCCCACGTCTTATGGTGATTTCCCAGTCGCCGGGGGGGACAGACATGTCGAAAGGGCCCGGCACAAGCCACCAGAAGGAGCGAAGAACCTCACCGGGGAGATTCGCGGGTCGCTGGCTGGTGGCGTTGCCCAGATTGTCGAACTGTGGCGCCAAGTCCACTGCGTTCGGGGGCTTCCGGTCGCGACCGTCCGTTTTCCAGATAAGGCGAACCATAGCCGGACAAGGCTGCCCCGTATCGTCGGATAAGATCCTCACCTTAAGTCGGCCGAAAGACGGCGTCGCTACAACAACGGGGATCATGCTCCGTCGGCCGTCCGGGTCCTCACAGGTAACCATGATCGTGCTCCGCCCGGTCGGAACGTTGGAGAGACTAAGAAGCACCCAATTGGGTCCTGTGCCGCGAAGTCGAATGGCCACGGGTCTACGGGCACCGGAGAGCGACATATCGGAGACGACCGTGGTGTAATTCGGTTCGCCCTGTCCATTGTCGACCCTGAGAAGCACTGCACCCGCGTCTCCTGGCAGATTAATGGGAATATCCGGAGAAAGCCGGGGCTCCGGCCCGGCCAGGGAAACGTCTCTCAGGTGCGGAAGGCGTTCCAGGAGCGGGCGAGTTCTCTCGATCAGCTCAGTTTGGCGCCTCTGGATCTCCGCCTGTCGGTTGCGATCGCGGGTTCGACGTGTCACCCAGTCATACTCCTGTAAGCTGCGGTTCATCTCTGCAAGGACCTGTCGGTCTTCGGCCTCGAACAGATAGATGTGATCGCGCACCAGGGTCGAAACGAATTCATTGATCCCGGAATCGGCCTCGGACTGCGCCTCCCCGATTTCTAGAAAACCAATGAGCGCCAACAGCATCAGAGTCGG
>DAOTAI010000445.1:0-4249 GCA_035593865.1 Acidobacteriota bacterium | reverse complement strand
CATTCGGCCCTGGCTCGTGCATAGCTCGTGAGAACCGATCCCATCATGACCACGCCGACCAGGACCACGTAGTTCATCCGATCCTCCCGGCCGTAATAGATAATCAGCCCGAGGTAGAGGATAAGATCGGAGTATCGATCCATGATCGAATCGAAAAAAGCACCAAAGGGGGTGACGGCGTTCATGGTCCGGGCCACCATCCCATCGACCATGTCAAACAATCCGGTAATGATCAACAGGACTCCGGCCAGTCGGAATTCGCCTTGTGAAAAACCATAGGCGGTCACCACGCTCATGACGAAACCGAGAAAGGTCAGGTGGTTCGGCTTCACCCGGAGGAAGCCCAGACCCCGGACAATTCCTCGCAAAATAACCTGCGCGCCCATCCCGATCTTGTCGGATATCATGATTGTGTCTTTTCTCCCTAAAGCCGCCGTTGCCAGCGATCAAGAAACCGTCACAGGTTAAAAGATCTCGAATTTTATGGTCAAGAACTTCTTGGGATTTTGCCGGAAGTCGTACAAGAGCTTCACCATCTCGGCCGACAGCTGGTTCATATTCTGATACAACTCGGGGTCCTTTGCCAGCTTACCTAGTGTCCCCTTGCCCTGCTCGACATCTTCCATAAATGTCTTCATTTGGCTGATTGATACTCGCAGTTCCTCGTAAAGCTTTTCATCCGTGCTGAGTTTGCCGAGAGTGCCCTGGCCTTTGTCAATCCGGCCGGTAATACCTTCGATATTCCCCATGACGGCTGTGGTTCGGGTGTAGAGCGCCTCGTCCGTTACCAGTCGTCCGACCGTTCCGTCTCCCTCCTCAATACGCGCGATCATCTTTTCCAGACGATCAGTGGCGCTTGCGATTTTGTCGTACAATTCGCGCTCCTGAATCAGGCGCGGGACGGTTCCCGGCCCCTGCGTGATATCCTTCATCATCTGGGAGGCCTGCTCCACCGCCTCACGGGCGCCGACTACCGCCGCATTCAGGTTATTGTAAAAGGCTGGATCGCTGAAGAACCGTCCAACGGATCCCTCGCCCTCCTCGAACTTGGCCATGATTTCCTGCAGTCTTTCCGACAGCACCTCAAAGTTGGCCAGAATATCATTGGCGCCGGTAATTAGTTCCTGAAACCCAGCCTGCCTGGTTCCGGTGATTACCACCACTTCTCGCGTATCCGTTCCGAAAAAGGTATCCACTTCTTCCTTCTCGACGGGCGGCGGCTGGGTGGTTCGTCCCAGCGAGATCTCAATGTACCGGTCACCAAGAAGTCCAACTGAACCCAAGGAGATGTTGCTGTCGGCGCGTATCCAGTCGCGGTATTGGGAGAGGATCTGCAGGTAGACCTCGATACTCTGAATGTTTGCTCGGGCATCATCAATGTCATCCTGCAGTTGATCGGCCTGTCTGTCGAAGCGCCTAGCCTGATCTTCGAGCTTTTCTATTTCAGCTTGCAATCTCTGCGCCGCCGCCGATTGATCCCCGTACTGAGTGACGGCGTCGTTGTACTGCAGTCTGGCTCGCAGCAATTGCTCCTTGAGATTGGCGCTTTGGCTTCGGAAATTGTCGATCTGTGCCTGGCCGTCGGCAATTAGCCGGAGATTTACTTGGTTAGCCGGTGTCTGGGGGACTTCTCCGGGCTTCGTGATGTTCACCGCGATGACATTGCCCACTTCGACACCACCAAGAAGGACAACGTCGCCGGGTTTTAGACCGGAAACCGTGTTCAGATAGGTTTTGGCGATAAAAGTCTCCTCCAGCAGGCCCACCTGGGTTCCGATTGTGAATATGGCGACTGCAAGGATAATGCAGGCAATAACCACGAAGATTCCGACTTTTAATTCGGAAAGCGTCGCCTTACTTTTCGAGTTCATTTCTTCCTCTCACGTCAGGAACTCACGGACGTATTCGTCCTCCGTGCTGTGGAGTGATTCGTCAGTTCCCTCAAAAATGATCTGGCCATCCTTCAGAATCACGAAGCGTGTGTTGGCCAGGCAAAAATCACTATCCTCTGAACGGAAAGTGACGTTTCCCGCCGCGTCTCTCAGGGCCATTTCGCTAGCGAGGGTGGCGGCCGCCGCGAGATCGTGGGTGACGAAAATGGAAGATACCCCTTCAAGATCGCGAAGCGCGATGACCAGATCGCAGATGGTGCGGCTGGTGATCGGGTCCAGTCCGGCAGTCGGCTCGTCATACAGCACGATGCTGGGTCGGTGTACCACAGCTCGGGCAATAGCCACCCGGCGTCGCATACCGCCTGAGAGCTCTGAAGGCATCTTATCGAAGGCGTTAGCCAGACCGACGAACCGGAGAAGTCTCCTGACTGTTGTCTCCATCTCCTCCGGGCTCTGGCGCTTGGCTTCCATCAGGGGATAAGCGACGTTCTCTCCTACGCGCCTTCCTGAAACACCATCCCTATCTCCTTGCGGATCTCGCCGAGCTCGTCTTCGCTCAAATCGGTGATGTCGCGGTCGTGGACCCATACCCGACCCTGGTCTGGTTTTACCAGCCCCAGGACCATTTTCAAGATAGTGGTTTTGCCGGACCCGCTGCCGCCCAGGATGATTTTCGTCTCGGCTTTTTGGACCTCCAGGTTGAAGTCTTTCAGCACCACCTGGTCGTCATATGCCTTGGTCACATGTTCAAACCGAATCGCGCTCAATATTGAAGCTCCAGGATGATCTTGCTCAAGAAGAAGTCCGCAACGATAACCAGGATAGAGGCGGTGACAACCGAACGAGTAGTGCTTTGACCGACTCCTCGCGTTCCGCCAGTCGTTCGCAATCCGAAGTAACAGCCAACCATCCCGACAATAAAGCCGAAGACGACCGGTTTAATGAGACCTTCCAAGGCGTTGTTGTAATCAAGCGAACGTAGTGCCGTGTTCCAGTATAGTGAGCTGTTCAGGCGCAGGGAATAGAGTGAAACCAACCAGCCTCCGACCAAACCGAGAAGGTCGGCGACGACCGTGAGCAAGGGCATCATGGTGGTGGTCGCCAGCATCCGCGGAGTGACGAGTTTCTTGGTGGGATCGGTTCCCAGGGCTCGCATGGCATCGATCTGTTCGGTTACGACCATGGAACCGAGCTCCGAAGCGATTCCGGACCCCACTCGTCCGGCGACCATCAGGGCTGTGAGGACCGGGCCCAATTCCTTAATGAGCGACAGCGAAACCAGCTGACCGGTCATATGGACCGCACCAAAAGCTTTAAGTGATTTCGATGATTGAAGGGCCAGTACTCCGCCCGTGAAAAAGCCGGTCAGAATAATGATCAGTAACGACCCCACTCCGATGATGTCCATTTGGACGAGGGTGTCTTGTACGTAGCGCGGCTTTCTGAAAAGATTTCCAACAGCGCGCGTCGATAGAAGGGTAAACTCCTGGACTTCGAAAATTGCACTTGTAATGAAGCTCATGCTACCTGCGGATAGTGAACGAAAGAGTTACACTAACACACTGTGTGTTCCCTATAATCTTGCTTAAGTGCTGAGCATCAAAAGGCATAGTCACACCTTGTTATTGGCTCAGAACGAATTTTATCAGAGAAACGATTATTGCAGGAGAAAGGTTTCCGGCTGCACTGGGGTGATGAATGCTTAGATTCCTTACTTCCGGAGAGTCCCACGGAAGAGGACTGGTTTCGATCATTGAAGGCTTCCCGGCACAAGTCCCAATCGATCTTAAGGTCATCAATCGCGACCTCAAGCGTCGCATGGCCGGTTATGGACGGGGCGCCCGGATGAAAATCGAAAGCGACCAAGTCGAAGTGATTTCCGGCGTGCGGCACGGATACACGCTGGGCTCGCCGATTGCCTTCGTGATCTGGAATCGCGATTGGGAGAACTGGACCGAAATCATGTCCCCCAGCTTCAGCCCGGAAGGTTCGGAGAAGCGCCGCATCACCCGACCGAGGCCGGGCCACGCCGATCTGCCCGGGGGACTTAAATATCAGTTCCTGGACATGCGGAACGTGCTCGAACGCTCCAGCGCACGCGAAACCGCATCCCGAGTGGCAGTCGGCGGATTCTGCAGATTGCTGCTCAGAGAACTGGGAGTCGAGGTCTACAGCCACACAATCGCTGTCAAGGATGTCCGGATCTCGGAAGAATTACTGGCAAACGTCAGCGTTGATCAGGTGGAGCAGATCGAAGCGTCAGAAATGCGCTGTGTTGACCCCGAACTGAACGAAGCCATGAAAGCGGCCGTGGACCAAGCCATAGAGCGAGGGGACACTATCGGGGGAGAGTTTGA
>DAOTAI010000015.1:0-24545 GCA_035593865.1 Acidobacteriota bacterium | reverse complement strand
CACTCAACCGCCGTGCTCTCCCGGCCCGCTCCCGGCTCCGGGCTTGACCGGTATTTGCACACTGTCAATTTGGCCCGCTGGCGTCCGGCGGACAGCGGTGGACTTTTGGGTGGCTTATGCCTTTCCCTCCGGTGGGCGCTACCGGACTGGCGCGGCCGCCGTAACAAGCTGCTGGCGCACGAATTCCTCGAAACTCGTGGGAGTCGTATTCTCCGACGTTCGCGGCTGAGTTGCCTTAATGAGTCCGGAATTCAATGCCTGGCCCATTTCCAGATAAAGGTCGGTGACCGAAGAACTGATTCCTGCCTCTGCGAAGGCCGGCCTCAGGATGGATTCGTCCAGTTGCCGGTACGTGAGGTCGGGCTTGCCGATGGCAGCCCCAATGATTTTCGCAGCCTCGTTCATGGAAAGGTCGGCATGGCCCAGAAGCTCGCGAAATCCTTTGCCGGTAAAGTCCAGCTTTTCTAAACGCTGTGCAACGTAGCGGCCAATATCTCCAGTCGAAATCATCGGGATTCGAATGTCCGGAGCGAGATCCGTCCCGAGAAACCCGTATTGCTGAACAGCCGGCATGGCCATAAAGAAGTTTTCCATGAAATAAGCGGCCCTGACACAGAGAAGGTCTAACGGTTCAATGCGGCTCAGCGTGACTTCCGCGTAGTGCAAGCCTTTAATCGGCCCAGTGCCTTCAGGATGTTCTGCGCCTACGCTGCTGAGAAAAACCAGGTAAGGTATCCCGGAATCAGCGACAGCACGGGCAATGGAATCAGCGATCCTTTTCTGGTAAGCCAGGAAATCGGGCGATGCCGGATCAGGTGGGATCAGCATATAAGCAGCCTTGGCGCCCGTCAGCGCCCGTGTCAAAGTCGGCGTATCCTGCAGATCTACCTCAAAGGCTTCAGCACCGTTGCTAACCAGCGGCGAAAGCTTCTGCGCCTGCCTGCCCACTACCCGGACCTTCTGGTCCCGAGCGAGAAGCTCTTCCGCTACCACGCGACCGGTGTTTCCGCTCGCTCCAGCCACAACGTACATACTCCACCTCCTTTCTGTTGTAAGACTGAGCCGCGCGGAAAACGGTTTCGACCCGGTGCCCGTCATCTGCGGTATCCGCCTTATCCGCAGGCCAAACAGCCGCGGCCAGCGCAGATTACGTGGATCGTAGACCCGGGATGTTAGAATCGACCCAATATGAGCGAAATTACAGTTGCTGGCGTGCAGTTCGATTGCAGGATCGGCGAATTGAGCCTGAACACCAAGCGAATGCTCGATTTCACCTCGCAGGCGGCCGACAACGGCGCGCAACTCATTGTTTTCCCCGAATGCGCGCTATCGGGATATGTCTTCGAGACTCTTCCAGAAGCCCAGGAGGCGAGCGAGCCGGTTCCGGGGCCCTCGTCGGACGCGCTCGCGAGTTTGTGCCGGCAGAAACAGATTTACGTCGTGTACGGGATGCTCGAGGCAGCGGGAGAGTGCGTTTACAACTCTGCGGTCCTGTCCGGCCCCGAAGGCGTCATCGGAGTCTATCGGAAAACGCATTTGCCTTTCCTCGGGGTCGATCGACTGGCTACGGCGGGCAGCGATCCATATCAGGTGTTTGAAACGCCGTTGGGACGGCTGGGCCTCTTGATCTGTTACGATCTTCGTTTTCCGGAGCCGTCGCGATGCCTTGCGTTGCTCGGCGCCGATATCTTGGTTCTTCCCACGAACTGGCCGACGGGCGCTGACGCTTCACCGGACTATACCGCCCCCGCTCGGGCTATTGAGAACCGGTTTTTCGTGGTCGCTGTTAACCGGGCGGGGACCGAAAGGGGGATCTCCTTCATCGGCAAGAGCCAAATTGTGGAACCGTCCGGAAACCGGCTGGCGCTCGCCCAGACGACCGGCGAAGAAGTGATCTATGCCACTTTTGATCCACTGAAAGCACGGCAGAAGCGCTTGGCGATTAAACCGGGAGTCTTCGAAATCGACACGGTTGGCGATCGGCGGCCGGCTTTGTACGAACGGCTGACCGAGAGACCGTAACAGAACTCGGTCGCTATCTTTCCCACTCGGTCCTGATCTGCAGCAGTTGAGGCTCGATCTGTGTGACGCGGACTTCCGGAGGGACGGTCACTTGATCTACTCGCAGCGGGACCACATTGTTGCCGAGGTTGACCCGCGACAGATCCACTCGTAAAGCTAACGAGGAGGGCTCTATCGACACAACAGTCCGCCGGGGGCCGGTCAATCGCACCGAAACCTCGGAAGCGGAGGTCGAGGCAACCCGCACGTTCTCGGGTAGATTCATGTACTGGATGGGAACGGCCACGACTGCTTCGCTGGGTTGTCTGGCCGCAAACGCGAACCAGATCGAGGTAATCAGGAACAGGGCCAGCAGTTTCACTTTCCATTCCCTGAGAAACACGCTGCGCCAAGTGGGGTGAGAGAGAATGGGTTGCGGATGCAGTGCTTCCTTGAGTGCGCTGGCCACTTGGTCTGGACTGCTGACTGGCCGCAAAACGCCGTGCTCGACCAGCGATATTTCCCCCCGCTCCTCGGAGACGACAACCACGATTGCGTCTGACAGTTCAGTAATCCCGACGGCAGCTCGGTGTCGACTGCCGTACTTAATGGGCATGTCGGCCTGAGATATCGGCAAAAAAACCGCGACTTCCAGTATCCGTCCGTCTTTGATCCAGACCGCCCCGTCATGTGTTGGAGACTGAGGCTGAAAGATGCTGATCAGGATTTCACGCTGCACTTCTCCGTTCAGTGAGATTCCGGGTCGAACCAGGTCTCTTAGACGATCCAGCCGCTCAAAGACCAGGATAGCTCCAATGCGATGTCTGGCCAGGTACTCGACGGCGCTGACCGATTCGTTGATATAGTCGGAGGTCTGAGCGCCATTGTGACTGATCATTTTGAGCGGGTTCAATCGCTCGAGCACCTGGCGGATTTCGCCGGCAAAAATGACGATCACCAGGATCAACGTTGCCTGCCCTAGCCATTCAAAGACACGTCCCGTCAGGAACAGCCCCAGGTACTGGGCCCAGAAGTAAATCAGGGCCAGCAGGCCAAGTCCCAGGAGAATGCGAAAGGCGCGTGTTCCCTTAACCCAGGAATACAACCACACCAGGATGTAGGTAACGACGAGAATATCGATCGCGTCGGTCCAATGCAGTTCGTAAAGGAGGTTGATCAACGTGTCCATGTACTCTTCAGTCTGGCTTTTTCTCCATTAAAAGATTAGCAGAGAGACCGGACCTCTCATAACGCCGCCCCGCCCCGCCCATTCTTGCCTCCTGACTTCTTGCTTCCTGCTTCCGACCTCCACCCGCCTCCACCTAACCCCTTCTTGATTCTGACCTCTTTCCGTCTTCACCTAACCTATTCTTGCTTCTTGCTCCTTACTTCTGGCTTCCCCCCTTTTCCCCCCAACCCATTCTTGCTTCTGGGTTCTGGCTTCTTGCTTCTTGCCTTTGGCTTCTTGCCCCGCCCCTCCCGCCCCTTCCCCCGAGCTTCCTTGGCCCCTATAATGACTTGTCCAGTAAAGTGATACGAAAATGAAGGTAAGAGTAAGATTTGCCCCCAGTCCGACTGGCTTTCTTCATATCGGAGGCGCCCGAACGGCGCTGTTCAACTGGCTATTCGCTCGACAACAACAGGGTGTTTTTATCCTTCGAATCGAGGATACCGATGTCGAGCGGTCAAGCAAAGAGATGGTCCAGGGAATCCTCGAAAGCTTGACCTGGCTCGGTTTGAAATGGGACGAGGGACCTTACTTCCAATCCGAACGACTGGCCTTTTACCAGGACGTTGCGAATCGACTTTTAGCCAGCGGTCATGCCTACCGGTGTTTTTGTCCGCCCCAGGCTGAGAATCGGGCCGTTGTCGAGGATGAGCGACCCGAGGAGCGCGCTTGGCAATACGAGCAGACCTGCCGGAAGCTTTCGGAAGCCGAAGTGGAAGAGCGACTGGCCAGGGGAGAACCGTACGCTCTACGGCTGAAGGTGCCGCCCTCCGAGCCGATCCGTTTTCAAGACCTGGTTTTCGGACACGTCGAAGTCTTGCCCGAAAACATAGAAGACTTCGTGATACTACGTTCCGACGGTACGCCAACCTATCATCTTTCGGTTGTAGCCGATGATATAGACATGCGGGTCACTCACGTGATTCGCGGCGTGGACCACCTGCTGAACACCGCCAAGCACCTGTTGCTTTATGAAGCGCTCGGCGAAGCCCGGCCGGTTTATGTGCATCTGCCGCTGATACTTGGCCCTGACAAAAAGCGACTGAGCAAGCGACATGGCGCGACTTCGGTCATGGAGTACCGACGGGCCGGTTTTTTGCCCGCGGCGCTGCGAAATTACCTGGCCCTGCTCGGCTGGAATCCGGGCGGCGATCAAGAAATCTTCAGCGACGGGGGGTTGATTCGGTCCTTTGATCTGAAACGGATCAACAAGGCGAATGCGGTTTTCGATCTGCAAAAACTCGAATGGATGAACGGACAGTACATGTCGATTCTTCCGGCAGAGGAACTGGCGGGGGAGGTTGAATTATCACTGAGGGAACGTGGCCTGTGGAAACCTGAGTGGGAAGGGACCGAGCGCAGCGATTTCTTGCGACGGATTGAGCTTCTCAAGAGCCGCTCTAAGAAAACGACTGATTTTGTTGATTCGGGCAGGAGCTTTTTCACGGACGAGTTTGACTATGAGCCTGAAGCCGTCGAGAAGTACTTGCGGATCGCGGACCCTACCCGGCGGGAAAGCTTGAAAACCGCACTTCGGGAACTTGTCGACCAGTATAGCGAGCTTCCCTCGTTTGATCTCCAGAGCACCGAGCGCGTATTACGTGAGATAGTGGAAAAGCACGGCATAAAGAGCGGTCAGTTCATTGGTGCGGTCCGGGTGGCCCTGACCGGAAGGACTGCAGCGCCAGGCATCTTTGACGTGATTGTAACCTTGGGCCGAGAACAGACGCTCGAGAGGTTGGGGCGCGTCATCAGATTCCTGGCATGAACTTTCTTATCTCCGTAATCATCCCGGCATATAACGAGCAAGACCGCCTCCAGGCTACGCTTGAGACGATTCTGGCCTATTTCAAGAACCGATCTGCTCCTGCTGAAATTATCGTGGTTGATGATCATTCCAGTGACGCGACTGGAGAGGTAGCACGCGCTTTCTGGCGCTATCATCAGCTCGGGGATGAGATGCAGATCTATCGCAACCAGAGGAATCTGGGCAAGGGGTTCAGCATCAAGCAAGGTATGCAGCTGGCCCGGGGGGCCTTCGCCCTGATGACCGACGCCGACCTGAGCACCCCGATCGAGGAAATCGAGAAGCTCGAAAGAGAAGTGATTGATGGTTCGTTCGATGTTGCCCTCGGCTCGCGTGATATCGAGGGATCCGTGGTAGAGATTCACCAGTCCTGGTTCCGAGAGCAGAGCGGCAAGATCTTCAACCGGCTCGTTCGTGCGATTACCGGGCTTCCGTTTCGAGACACCCAGTGCGGGTTCAAGTTGTTTAAATTGAGTACCTGCAAACCTCTGTTTCAGGTGCAAACCGTGAAAGGATTCGGCTTCGACGTGGAGCTGCTGTACGTGGCGCGCAAATGGGGGCTCTCGATGAAAGAGGTCCCGGTCGTCTGGCGGCACGCCCCGGGAAGCAAGGTCCATTTCGCCACTGACGCTCCCCTCATGTTCCTGGATCTGTTAAGAATCAGGTGGAACGACCGGTGCGGCCGCTATGAGAGGGAAAGTGCGGGCAGGGGGGCTGGGTAGCCCGACCTGAGTTAACCGGTTCGGTATTCCCACCCCTCGTTGCCAGCGGTTGCACAAAGAAACCGTGGGACGCTGCCGTCTTTCTGAAGTCGGGTATAATTATTGATAACCTTATTGTTAAATCATTTCTCGACAGGAGGGAGAAAATGCGATTACTCGCATTTGGGGCGATGTTCGTGATCCTCGGACTCGGTGTGGGTTGTGGCGGGGGGCAGACGGAACCGATTGAGACGGGCGGCGCTGAAGAAGCTGAGGCGCAGGGCAGTGAACCGTCTGTTGCAGTGGCAGAGTTGCGGTCCGCCGCAGGGATGAACGTCACGGGGACTGTCAGGTTCGAGAAAGCAGGCGACAACCAGGTGAGGGTGATTGCCCAGATCACCGGGCTGGCGCCGGGGAAGCACGGGTTTCATATTCATGAGTTCGGCGATTGCAGTGCGCCGGATTTCACCAGCGCCGGAGCCCACTTCAATCCGACTGGTGCGCCTCACGGGGCGCCCCATGATGCTCAGCACCACTCGGGAGACTTCGGCAATCTCGAGGCCGATGAACAAGGTCGGGCCGAGTTGGATATGACTGTAGACTTTCTCGAGTGGGAAGGTCCCAACAGCTTTATAGGCAAGGCGGTCGTCGTTCATGCCGAGGAGGACGACCTGAAGAGTCAGCCCTCAGGAAATGCCGGCGGTCGCGTGGCTTGCGGCGTGATACAGACGACGGGCTAGAAAAAACTTTTGATCCCGGGTCCTTTCACATCGTGAGTTCTCAAGGCGCGGGCGCGTCAGGCGAACGCATCCAGTTCGGCTCGCGTCGGAAGCGAGGGTTGGGCGCCGAGGCGTGTCGCGGTCAAGGCGCCCGCCCGGTTCGCGAAACTTATCGATTCGCGCAGGCCCCTTCCTTCGGCCAAAGCAATCGCCAGGGCGGCGTTAAACGCGTCTCCGGCGGCAGTTGTATCAACGGGCCGGATGGGCACGGTCGGCACCATCCCCGTCTCTTCCCCGGAAACGAGAAACGATCCTTTGCCTCCCATCGTAATGACGACCGTGTTGACTCCTCTCCGTAGCAGTTCCTCCGCAGCCTTGCGCAGCTGTTCCTGGCTGTCTGGCCTGATACCGGTCAGGATCTCGGCTTCGGTCTCGTTTGGTGTAATGATATCTACGCAAGAAATCAGCGTGTCATCGAGCGGTTGAGCGGGTGCCGGGTTGAGAATGACTCGGGCGCCGCTCTGCTCGCCGAGTCTGGCGGCTTCATGGACCGCAGGGAGGGGAATTTCCAGCTGGATGAGAACCACGTCCGCCTGTTCTATCGCGGGACGAGCTTTTTGCACATCCTCCGGAGAAAGCTCGGCATTTGCCCCCGGCGCGACGGAGATGATGTTTTCTCCATGGTCGTCGACCATGATTAACGCAACGCCCGAGGGCTTGTTGGGATCCTTAACGATGTAATCGGCGACAATCTTCTCTTGGCGGAAACCGGCGATGGCCCTCTCTCCGAACAAGTCGTCGCCCACTCGTGCGACTAAGGTGACATCAGCACCCAGGCGCGCGGCTGCAACGGCCTGATTAGCGCCTTTTCCGCCGGCTGCCATAACAAATTCGCCGCCCAGCACCGTTTCCCCCGGTCCTGGGATTCGCGCAGATTTGACGACCATATCAGTGTTCGAGCTTCCGACCACGACAATACGAGCTTTCTTCATGACTCCCCCTGATTACGGATGCCGCTTATTGGAACCGGGCGGCAATAATGAGCGCAAGTCCGGCCAAATAACCGAGGAACATCAGGGTGAGCAAACGCCCGGTCGACTTTGGCGCAGCCTCGAACTCTTTCCAGATGAAAACTCCCCAGAGAGCCGCAACCATAGTCGCGCCCTGTCCCAGGCCATAGGAGATCGCGAAACCTGCTTGGCCGGAGGCGATAATGCTGAAAGTCATTCCTATCGCCCATATCACACCCCCCAGGATCCCGATCGCATGGAGGGTCAGGCCGCCCTTGAAATACTCCGCCATGGCGACCGGTTCCCCAACGAAGGGTTTCTTCATGATGATCGGGTTGATGATGAAATTGCTGACCAGCAGGCCTAACGAAAAGAAGAAAACCGCAGAGTAAGGGCCGAGCTTTCCGTCTTCCAGGTTGATGAAGTCGGTTGACATTGAATCGGCGACGAAGCGGTAGAAAAAGCCCATCAGGATTCCGCATATGATCGAGAGTACCAGGCCTTTGGTCGTCACTCCCTGGCCTTGGTTCGGAAGGCGTCGATAGGCAGCCGCGTCGAGAATAATAGCCGCCGTAACGAGTCCGACACCCAGGAAAAGGATGACAGGGTTGCCGACCGGCGTCGCGATGTAATTGACAACCACGCCGATAACCAAGGCAAGTCCGATGCCGACGGGAAAGGCGACCGACATGCCAGCTATGGCAATAGCCGCGACTAGCAGAATGTTCGCAATATTGAAAACCACGCCTCCCACGAAGGCGGACACGATATTTCCAGACTCGGCCTGGGCGATGTCGTCAAGAAAGCTCCGGCCCGCTTCTCCCAGGCTGCCGAGAGTAAAGGCCATGATGACCGATAGCAGCAATACTCCCAGTGCGTAGTCCCAATAAAAGAGCTCAAACCGCCATGCCCGCCCGGCAAGCTTCTGGGTGTTGGCCCAGGACCCCCAGCAGAGCATAGTCACTACACAGAAAACAACCGCCCAAGCGTAACTGTCCAGAACGAACATGTCCCCTCCCTGAAGTTCTGCAACCCATCTGCTCTATCCGGCTGTCGTCGGTGTTTCCCGGCAGGTCTGGCAGATCCGTCGATCACCTGAATACGATCAGGCTCTCAATCGCGACTTTAGTCCCGGATGAGTCACCGAACGGTTGACCAAGAGCCTTTATCACAATGGTATGCTTGCCAGGTTTCAAGCCGAATCTGTGCCATACTGACTCGCCGTCGCGGCGCCCGTCATCGTCGGAATAGACATCTTGTCTGTCGGCGAATTCGCCGTCCAGATAGGCCTCCAGCACTCCGCCATCAGGCAGATAGGGCCCAACCACTATGGCGCCGGTGCCCTCGAAGCTGATTTCAGCCTCGGCCCCGAATTCGGTGGCGATTCTCAACTTCGAATCCCGGCCTTCAGCTGGCTGTCTCCAGTTTCCTCGCCAGATCCAGCGCGGATCGGTGATCGTGATCAATTCAGCCGGAGATCCGTAGTCATCCCACACCTGAAGCTTGGGGGCCTTCGGGTTCTGGGTCTTAACAATCAAACGCTCCCCTTCCAGGCGCCCGCCGTTGCGCCGGACCAGCTCGATCGCCCGTTTCTCTGTGCTTTGAACAATTTCCTCAAAGGTGTAGTCGGTAAAATCGAATTTCTGGCCAGCGATGGCACTCATCCCCTCTTTCCAGACCTCTGGTATGGCACGGTAACCGGTCATCACGCCCAGAATACCGGCGGCGCTGGAGGGATTGCAGTCGGAGTCCTGGCCCGCTCGAGTCGAGATTTCCATGGTCTGACCGAAGTCTTTGTTGCCGTAAAGCAGACCGAGGGCAATGTAAGCGCCATTGAGCTTGGCATCGATATTAAAGGGAGAGAAAGCGCCGGCAGGACAAGGATCGCGCCTGTTCCATTTCCTTTCGATCAGATGCCACGTGTGTCTCCAGTCTTTCGGATTCTCTTGATGCCATCGGAGAACGTCGGAAATTACTTGTGCATAAGGACTTCTTGAAGGGATACAGGCAAGTCCTGCCTCCACGACTTTTCGGACATCGCTTTCAAAGAAACCGGCGCTGTACATACCGGATACGAACATCCCGCCATAGAGTCCGTCGCCGTAATTCATAACCCGGCCGGCGCGGTCGGCGATCGCAACCGCGGCCTGAGGCAGCCCGGGTGCCATCAGCCCGATGAAATCGGCCTCGATCTGAAAGTCGATGTCATTAGCGTGGACGTTATAGCGGGGAGTTCCTGACTCCCCGGCTGGCACGCCTCGTTTGAGAGCCCGGCGGGCCGCAAGATTCGCATGCCATAGGGCGTATTTCGATTCGCGGAACATGGCTCCGAAATCCTCGGTCGTGGCATCAAGACCCTTCTCGTCCAGGACCTTGGCGAAGGTCATGTCGACGTACAAGTCGTCTTGGTGAATGGCGTTGGACAGACGCTCGGGACTCCAGGGAGGAAGCTCGCCTTCAAGGATTTTCCCATTTGACTTGAATTCGGTGGGTGCCCCGAAACTGACGCCGATTATCTGGCCTGCCCATCCCCCTTCGATCTTGTCCCGTAGTTCGGCGAGGGAGATGACCTTCTCGTCGCCGGCCGCAAGCCCAAGAACCGAGACCAGCAAAAGAGAAGCTGGGAAGAATAAAGTGAGGAGGCGCACTGTGAGTTTCTCCTTTCTCTGACGGCTGACGGTGGCGATTATATCTAATGTCGGAAACGATGGATATCACGCGTCGCGAGATGGCGTCGTCCACCTCCCCTGCTGCTGTTCCCTTGGACATTTTGCAATGCTAGAGTGGTAAATAACATTGCGAATAAGCCGCCTGTAAGATGGAGGTTCGAGGGTTCGAGGTTTAAAGGATGACGGTTCAATGGTTCCGGACGTTCGAGCCTTTGAACCTTTCGAAAACGATGAACCTTTAGACCAGGAGGCTCGATGCCGCAGCTATTGATACTAGCCTTTCTTTGTTCGACTCTATCTGTCCGCACTCCTGATTACGATTCTTCCACGACAAACGACGAGCGTTTTCTGAAGAGAGCGGCGATAAGTGCCATGACCGAAGTTCGGCTGGGTGAGTTGGCGATTCAGCGAACAGACAGTCAACCGATTCGCGATTTTGCCAGGAGGATGGTTACATCTTATTCACTGACGACCAAAGAAATCAGGGAACTGGCAGACCGGAAGGGAATAGCCTGTCCGTCACATCTCGACGGGAAACACAAGCAGATAGTGGAAGACTTGGCGCAATTGACGGCGCCCGGCTTTAACCGTGCTTATATGGCGGTCGTGATTGAGACTCATGAGCAAGACATCGGGGCTTTCGAGAGTCATGGCGCGACTGGTTGTGATGCGGATATCAGAGACTGGATCTCCTCGACCCTTCCGAAGCTAAGGGAACATCTTCAGGTGGCGAGGGAGACACGTCGCCAGACCGACGTCGGCACGGATGGGTAGCAAGTTCCACTTAGTCTATTGGGAGAAAACATGCCGGAAGTGGGAGACGCGGCAGTTATTAAGGCCGTAAGGGCATCTGCTCAAAGACTGGATAACGGCAACTATCATGCTTTGATCGACCGGATGGCCCAGGCTTCCCTGGTTTTCATCGGCGAGGCCAGCCATGGGACCCACGAGTTCTATCAGGAGCGTGCCGAGATCACCAAGCGGTTGATCAAAGAGCACGGGTTTCGAGGAGTCGCAATCGATGCTGCTTGGCCGGGTGCTTGCCGGGTTCACCGCTATGTAACCAATCGTGGAGAATCGCGAGATGTTCGTGATTCTCTTAGCGGTTTCCGGTATTTTCCGAACTGGATTTGGCGCAACAGGGTTGTGGAAGAATTCGTCGGCTGGCTGCGCACTCACAACGATTCGCTCCCGCCCTCTCAGTCCAGGGTCGGTTTCTACGGATTTGATCTTTACGGGCTGCATCCCTCCATCAGGCTGATCCTTGAGTACCTCGACAAAGTCGACTCTCGGGCGGCCGCTCGGGCTCGTCACAGATACTCGCGCTTTGATCACTTCGGCGAAGATGCCGAGCCCTCTGGATATGCGACTGATTTCGGATTGGACAAGTCATCTGAAAAGGACCTGATCAGTCAGCTGACCGAACTGCAGAAAAGGGAACTGGACCTGGTGCAAAGCGAGGGGCAGGCTGCACAGGACGAATACATTCAGGTCGTACAAAACGCCCGGCTTGTGAAAAACGCCGAGAACTACTACCGCGAGATGTTCCATGGACGAATCTCCGCGTGGAACATTCGGGAAACGCACATGGCCCAGACTCTGGACGCCCTGCGAAACCAGTTGGGTACGAAAAACACTTCGCCCAAACTTGTTGTCTGGGCGCACAATCTTCACATTGGCGATGCTTCTGCCACCGAGTTCGGGCAAAGGGGAGCGCTGAGCATTGGTCAGGTAATGCGCGACAAGTATGAAGATGACTGCTTTTTGCTTGGGTTCACCACCTGTTCAGGTACGGTGACAGCCGCATCCGATTGGGGCGCGCGGGCAGAAAAGAAAGCTCTACGTCCCGCGTTAACGGGCAGCTATGAGGAGCTGTTCCACCGAACGGGACTATCTGATTTCCTGATTAGCCTTTGGGATTACGAAGCAGCAACCGGGGAGTTGAAACAGTCTCGACTTGAACGGGCCGTCGGCGTGATCTACCGTCCGGAGACTGAACGACCGAGTCACTATTTCTATGCCCGGCTTTCCGATCAGTTTGACGCCGTGATTCACCTGGACCATACGCGGGCTGTCGACCCCCTGGAATTCACCCCTCAGCCCTGGGATGCTGAAACGGTCGGAACGTTTCCGAGTACGTTCTGAAGGGAGCGGACATCGTACCGTCCTCGCAATCGGCGACAGCCGGTCGTGGCGGGTGTTGTCGAAATCCTTTCCGAGGGGGGTCCCCTTTCGAAAGGGGTGCCAATCAGCTTACAGCAACCTGTTGACGATTGATTGTGACAAGGAGTTTCACGATCGGGGAACTTGGAGCGATCTCGTCAAGGTTGATACTGGTCCGGTGCTTCAGTTCTCCAAGATCTTTCCGACTACTCTGGAAGACAGATTCGACGTGGCTTTGGAGAGCATCCTTCATATGCTCCATGGCCTGCTCGAACGTATCTCCGCAAACCGCCACCGACAGGTCGTCTGCGCCACCATTCCACACACCATCTTCTTCCCAGAAGCGACAGACGACGGCCAGCGTGGTATTTGCTTTCTGTTGCTTGTTGGGTACAAAACGCATTAATCCCCAGAATGGTGACGTTCTCATGCAATCACCCAAGAGGTTTTCGCCTCTCCCTCAATGGATGAATACCTAGGTCATGCATTCAGTCAAGATAGCAAAACCTCCAGATAGCAGGCTGGAGAACCCAACCGATTCGTGCGGTTTGGGGGTGAATAACGATGTCAAGGATACAGGCAGGTCGCCCCGGGGTCAATCAGCATTCTCCGGCAGCATCTTTTTATCTCTAAATAAGATAGGTTCAGAGGGAGATATTCGCTCCAAGGACCGCACGTGGATCTCCGGATTGCTTCTTTTTGTCGAATCGGCGCCCTCGCTGCGCCCTGTGGCCGAAAGCGCGTCGGGTGCTTCGCCTTTGGGCGGTAAGCAATTTCTTTTCAGGGGATTAACTGGTGGGCCTAAGTGGAGTTGAACCACTGACCTCACGCTTATCAGGCGTGCGCTCTAACCAACTGAGCTATAGGCCCGACCGGAGAACCCTCAGTATAGCCAACCGATGCGATCAATACAAGAACTTCGGTTCGATTCGCAAGGGTTCCAAGGGGGCCAACTCTTGCTCTCACATGCCTTGTCGTGCTGAAGGCCCGCGCATTGGTCGATCTTCTCCAGGTCCCATCCCTTCGGGAAGAATCCCTCCAGAAGCGATCCCTTCAGAGTGCTAATCAGTGTCTGGCTTTCATTCATCCTCTTCTCCCCTTTTCGGCACCGGCTCAAGGAAGGAATCTTTTCGTAAAGACCCTGCCCCAGACGCGGTGGGGCCGAAACGCTTCAGCGAACTTGACGCCCGCTTGCAGCCCTCGAAATGACGACTGGCGCATGGCCAAATCAACGTAGTCGATGCCATCGTGACGCTGGAGCCATTCCGCTTGACTGCGGTGGCACGCGATCATACGTCGTTTAACTTGTTCGAAGGCCGAAACGTCCACATACTCTTCTGGGTCAAAACGAAGTCCGGCAAGTGTGTCCATGAAATAGACCGGAGTGAGGGTCGCGCACGCCGGGCTGCGAGTCACAAGTTGCGGAAGGGTCGCCATAAAGCTAGCGTCGAAACCGACCGTCGAAGTAATCACGTGGTCCGGCATGTAGTCACCAGGATCCGGCAGGATGATAAGATCCGGTCGTGCGGAACGGATGGCTTCCACCATTTTCAGGCGGGTTTCGCGGCCCGGGTAGATGTCGAGGTCACCGATGTCGAGCGTAAGCGATTCGGCGCCGATCAAGGCCGCCGCCTCCTTAGCCTCCCTACGCCGGATTTCGCGTAAATCGTTTGGCGGAATCTCCGTGTGCCCAAGGTTGCCGTTCAGTGCATGACACATCGTCACGGCGTGGCCCTCGGCGGCAAAACGGGCCAATGTGCCCGCGCACAGAATCTCCAGATCGTCCGGATGTGCTCCAATAGCTAGAACTCGCATCTCTCTGCCCCCTGCGACGTATCCCTCACTTTCAGGTCCACAAATGGAAGGGTGCCAGTCGCTCACGGAGCCCGCTTTACGCTTCGTGAACGGTTTCTTGCCTCTCGGACGTTTCTAGGGCGTGTCGAGCTGACGGTAGTCTTCGCCGGTCAGACTCTTCCGCACGGAGGCCTGCCAAGCCTGCAGTTGCTCCATCATTCGGTTTACCAGCCTCGGCTCTCCGGCCGACAGGTCGTCCTGTTCGCCTATGTCAACAGAAAGGTCGTACAGGGCTACGGGTTTCGTGTTTTCGCCCAAAGGGGCGTGCAGTTTGTATTGGTTGTCCACCAAGGCCGCCCACTGAACCGTTTCATCGTCGGTTCGTAGTTCAAAGGCAATCGGCCTAGGCCGGCGGGACATTTTCCCCTCAATCAGCGGCAGCAGGCTGATGCCGTCCAGCGGGAGTATCTGGTTAGGGATGTCAATGCCGAGTAATTCCAAGAAGGTGGGGTAGTAGTCGCTCGTGCACGCTGGAATGTCAGTCGAGAAGGGCTTGCTGATTCGCGCTGGCCATTCCAGGATCCCCGGCACGCGGACACCGCCTTCCCACAACGTACCCTTACCGGCCCGCAGCGGCCTGTTCGACCCGCTACCTGTCGCCCCATTGTCACTGCAAAACCAAAGCATCGTGTTCCGATGGACACCAAGCTCTATCAAGCCCGAACGCAGTTGGCCCATAGCCCGGTCGATGGCCGTCAGTTCGCCTGAGTAATCCTGTTTCTTGGGATCCAGTCCGGCATAGAGAGCTTTGTCCTCGTTCAAGGCGGCGTGGGGACTGTGCGGGTTGCCAAACCAGATCACGGCAAGGAAGGGCTGATTTTGGCGAGCGGCCTTGCCGATGAATTTCAATGCCCTTTCCACAATGATCTCCGAACCTTCGCCTTTTAGCAATCCCACCGCCTCGCCATTGTGATAGAACTCGCTCGGATCCAGGTCGAAGAAGTTCCAGTACGAGAACCATTCGTCAAAACCCTGGTTGCCCGGGTGGCGCAAGCGGCGGTCGCGGGTCTTCAGATTGCCGCGGTCGGTTCGGGCCGCCCCGTTCTCGGGAATTCCACCCAGGTGCCACTTGCCGAAGTGCCCGGTTGAGTAGCCGGCAGTCTTGACCGCCTCAGCCAATGTCATCTCTTCCAAGGGAAGGTCATAACCCCATGAGAAACAATAGTAGCGATTCGGATGTCGTCCAGTCATGCAACTGCCGCGCGTCGGAGAGCAGACCGGATGGGCGGCGTAGAAGCGATCAAATCGCAAGCCGCTCGCGGCCATTTCGTCGAGGACGGGCGTCCGCACAAGCCGGTTGCCGTTGTAGCCCACGTCGCCCCAACCCTGATCGTCCGTCATCGCTAGGATAATGTTTGGGCGTCCGTACAGCGAAACTCGGTCTCGGAGGGGGTTGGCGCCTTGCTCCCAGATTGCGGCTCCCGAGCCTGGCCCGAGGGCAGTCGCGCCAAGAGCGCCAGCCAACGCCGTTTGGAGAAAAACTCGACGATCAACGCTTTCGCCGCACTTTGCCATAGGGTGTTCACCATCGTGTGTCGTTCAAGAGCCCTGAGTCATGTGGCCTCGGTCAACCGCAAGGTTTGGAGTTCACGCTCTAGCGTGCCGGAGAGTTATCGCAGTCGAACATCGGCATGACGCGGGAGTCGGCGGCTACTGTGCGGCACGCTAAAGCGTTAACTCCAAACTTCCCCTGGGAAGTGGGGTCAACTCGATCTCCCAGACGAATTCTTCGCCCGGGCCGAGCTCGACCGCCGCCGTGCGGCTGGAGCCGCCCGAAGGACTCCTCCAGTCCCCGTGCGTCGAAATAGTCTTTTTCCTGACCCAGCAGGATGACGGGTTTTGGGGCGAGCGCGGCGATGAAATCAGAATGATCCAACCCGAGTGCGAGCGCTCCCGGCGGACATTGCTCATCGTCGGCGGGGAGCTCGTTTTCCATATTGCGGCGGAACGTCGTCACAAAGCAGCTGGGCCGCCATCGCCCAGTGTTGGTCCACGCCGCATAACCACGTCGTCATGGTGCCGCCCCCCGACTGGCCGGTTATCCCCACTTGTTTCGGATCGACTTCCGGTCGTGTGAGCAGGTAGTCAAGAGCGCGAATGCCATCCCATGCGCGCCACGTGCCGAAAAACTCGCCGACAAGGAGTTGCTGATTCCCGATCCAGTTATGCTCGCTGCCGCCAATGCCGTGACGCGCCTTGAGTTTGTCGGTGAGGTATTGCAGGCGTTCACCCTGGCCAATCGGATCGAATATCAGAACGACGTAGCCCTGCCGAACAAGACCCTGGCAGAAAGATTGATAAAGGTCGCGGGCCTTGCCGTTGTCCGAATGACCGCACGACCCAACCACCCCTGGTAACGGTAAGACGCGCCCCTTGGGCACGTACAGATTCGCCGTGACGGGGAAGCCGGGCCGGCTCTCGAAAATCACCTTCTCGATCCGGTAGTCCTCGCGTTCGATGACGCCAGGTATTCGCGCGTTCAGAGGCGTTTTTGCCGGCCAGGGGCCGAAACATTGCTGGATCCTGCGGCGGATCGTGCACGTAAGCCTCCGCGTCGGCTTGCGAGCGTAAAGCCGCCCGCTGTTCATTGGCCCCCCGCTCGACCTCACGCACGCGCCGGACATAATACTCCTGCACCATCCGAGGAAATCGATTCAGCGGAATGAACACAGGCGTGGTTTCACGCGCACCCGCTTCAGGGCTGCAAACCTCAGGGCTGCCGCCGATCATAAGTAGAAGGCAAAAGGCGAGGAACACGAGCCGGTTCCATACCGGCCAGGCGCGTGATTTGAGACCGCTGAAAAGGTCATCCACCCTTTGTTGTCAACCGCTCGCGAGCGAATTACGAGCATGTCACGCAACCGATCTCACGCAACCCATCTTGAGGCAGAAAAAAGAGCCTTTCGGCAGGAAAACCAGTCAGAGCAATCGCTTTATCGACCTGTCATAATCGCTATTCAGCGCTGCGCTCCCGCCTTTATCTTCTCGAGAGCTTCTTTGGCCCTCTCTCTCACCGGAAAAACAGCTTTCCCCCCTTCTTGCAGTAACAAATAGTAGGGATCGCTTTGCTGCAAGTGTCGCAACACTGCAACGACTTTCGCTTCGGGAAAAGCTTCCAGGCCATATACAGCCCCCAATCGAACACCCCCATCCGAGTCATCAGAGGCCTCCAGCAACGCCGTCTTCACCAAGTTCAGGATCTTCTCATCCCGGATGGCCATCTCCGGGGTCAGAGTGTAATCCTCGGCGGACAAGGGCGCGTGCACCCATATGGACAAGGTTGCGATCGCCGTCCGCCTCAATCGCTCGTTCGGGCCGCGCCAGACGTCCAGCAGCGCATACACCGCTTTCGGACCGATTGAAGTAATGTGACTCGGCACAACCGCGCCACCGTATTCCTCCATGGCCGTCAGAAGCAGCGGAACCGTTTTGGCGTCCTTCCATGACGAAGCCAGATGCGCCAGCCTGACCACGTACCGATCGTATCCTGGGTTCTCTTCCGAAAACCTTCCAGGTGCGCTGTCCGCAAGTCCCTTTGCACGCGGAGCTTCCAGGTAGTTCCTGCGAAAAAGCACATCCTTCTCGAAAACCTGAAGGAGGTTTCTTTTCTCTTGCTCCGATATACTCGCATGTTCTTGGCTGATTTCGTCGACGACCCGCAGCTTCTCCCGCCAGTTCAGGGACCCCATCGCATCTATTCTGGAAGAGAGGGTCGATGAATCCTGAGCAACCGAAAACGTAACGCCGCAAAGGACGCCTAAAAAGCACAGTATTAAAACCGGTTTTTTCTCCTCATGTATCTTGCTCCTCAAGCAGATATCATCCCAGCACATTCTTGAGGACTACCGCACCCCGGCGTCGGGAGGACTGAGGGTTGCCGCAAAGGACGTGGCGCTCTCCCAACCCAATTACTCCGGACGCCCGCGGCACGACCACGCGGATGCAAGTATTCAGTCGTTTCGGACCAGCACTATCTTCGACGGGCTGGGTCCGGCTGTTCAGGTGCTTCTGCCCGACCCGCCGGCAATCAGCGATTCGGGGTGACCCGCACGGATACTACTACTGCACCGATGGCTCTTCGAGTACCTTACGCGCCTCGACCACGGCGCGCTTGGCCTCATGGGACAAGCCAATCTCGTCCGTCGCCGCAATCTGCCTGACTCGGGCGACCACAAGCGGGTGCTTCATGAAATGTCTTGATGCTCGCACCGCCGCTTCCACCAGCATGAAGTTCCAATCGTTCAAGCCATCCAAAACCATACCGACCACAGTGGATTGCCTGGATGGATCCCTTAGCGGCTTCTTGTCAAGAAACTTCGCAACAGTCCGCAGATACGCCACCCTGTTGGAACGGTCGAAAGGATGATCGGAATAGTATCTCCGCTGTATCAATTCGAAGACGGTGCGGGCCTCTTCTGTATCCTGACTCAGAATGGCGGCCACCGCATCTTCCGGGGCATTCCCATATAACGCATCCAGAAGAGCAGGCCCTGATCCCGAGATTTTCCATTCGATGACGGTCTGCAGCAGATCCAGGAAGTACTCACCTTCGCTCTTATTCTCCGGCGGCGGGCAAGGGTGGCCTGACGCATATTGTTCTGCGCATAGCTTCAGGCGGTCGGTTTGCCGGGACAAAGCGAAGAGCAAGGCGTCCCGGACTCCCTGATTAGGGGAATACTCCTGAGGATGTTTTCTCACAATGTCAACTGCTTCTGCCCATTGATCACCTCTCAGCAAAGCGATGACATCCTGGGGCGTCGGCGGTGGTGCAGGCTGAAGCAGAGAGATCGACAAGAGCAAATATAGCATTGTTCTCCTACCTCCAATCCATATGGACCCAAGCCCCAGTCATACTGTAGGGCTCAATGTAGGTAGCCCCGACCTGCCGGGCAACTTGTTCAAGCATATCCCAATCGGCCCTATTGACGAGGCCGTCGCCGTTGAAGTCTGAGACATCTATATCGGCCGCCTTTCCGTAAATATGCTGACTATTTGTGGCGTACGGCAGGTTGTGAATTGGGCATCGGTACCCAGAGTTGACGATCATGGGGTGTCCGAAGCTCACTCTCACCGCCTCCAGATTATCCATGATGAGCCAGAGCTGCCAGTCATGCTGGCCGCAGTGGCATGCTCCCTCGGAAAACTGGAAGTGAGGCGTGGCTGGCAGGTCTAGTGCAAAATTGCTGCGATCCGGGACGCTGTTTTTCTGCATGTCCAGGTACTGCTGCCTCAGTTTGTCGATTCCGTCCTGGATGACCAGGGCCTCCGAGGACTCGCGGTGGGTAACGCCCACATCGATGGAAGCCGTGACGCCGTAGGAAATCGCCTGTGTCCTCCCATTTGGCGCAGGTGTGACGAGTGAATCGGTCACATAGACCGACGCATAGCTTCCTGAGGGAGGGTTCGGAATGCTCGTACATTCCGCGATTTCCCTGACATTCCAGCGGATTCTTGACGAATACGATGCCTCGGCCTCGAGAGGACTGAGAGTTGCCATGAGGGACATGTTATTCTCGCCTGACTTCGTTGTAAATGACGCGAACCACGGCCACCGCACATCCGCGTTGTCATTCGGACATTGGACACTGGTGATTGAGATCGATTGTATCGGGGGCAAGCTCATCTCCGCCTCACTCGAACCCAGGTCTATAATTTCCGCGTAGAGAAGAGCGGCGGCGAGCGGCGGAAGCCACCGGACCCAGCTAGGTAAAGGACCCCATACCTGTACACGGATGACGTACGGGGGGCCGGAGCTGTAGCCATAGTAATCCCAATACGCGTAGATTTCTGGATCAAACGCCATCCAATTGAGCATCAGGCTGTGCGTGGCGTAAGCGTAATATGTCACACCGGCTTTTGCGGGCCACGAGATTTCGGCGTAGACGTAAGTGCCGTAATCCACCGTGAAAGTGTTGTTCCAGCCGGAGCAGATGTTGTCACTGCACCATAGAGAGACGTCCACCTTCGGATCATAGTACGTCAGGGTCTCGTAGTCGGGATAGGTCCCGGCAAAGGCGAACACCTGGCCGAGCTCACTGTCGTAGAAAACATCAAGGTAACCCTCGGTGCTTTGGGCCCGACCGCAAACACCGGCGGTCAACCAGGCCATGGCGAACAGAGCCATCGCGGTAAAGGTTCGTGGGAGGAGACCAGTCATCGGGCCACCTCCTGTCGTCGAGAATCCAACGCCATACGACTGGCTAAAGGCCGGATTTCAGCCGGTGTCCGAACCGCGGCGTTCTGGGCGTTCTGACCGGTTGTTGACGTCCGGGCGCGGCTGACCTGGCGGTGGAGTTTTTCCAATCCGGCGGGCCCCAGTTGAGAGTCCAATTCACGGACCGCTTCCTCCACAATCACGTCCCGCTGGCGTTGCAGGGCCGTAAGCTCGGGAGGTGGCGGCGGCGGAAGGACGCCAGGTTGCAGACGTCCGCCCGCGTGCTGCCGGCGAAACGAACGGATAATCGCCTGGGCGCGATTATCCAGGGGAGCGATCCTCGCTCTCATCCGGGACGCCACCCCGAGCAGCACCTCGGTTTCGGCGTCGCTTAATCCAGCCTTGATAGCAAATGCGCGGCGAAGCAGACCGGACGGACGGCCCTCTTGTTCCATTTGCTCGGCCCGTACCTGCAACGTGGCACAGATTTGAAGCGCCATTGCCTTCCCGCGAGCCAAATCGGCCGCGTCGGGAGGACCAGCGGCCACCGCTCGAGACACAGCTAATACAACACCCACTGGCAAGACCAACAGCAGCTTGATGAACATTTCGCTACCTCCTGGATCGGATCAGTCACTTGAGAATCCGCGAACAAAGGCTTGACTCCGCAGTTGCTTCTCCCTTGAGGATGCCTGCGGAAAATCGGAAAAGCTCTCAGCAAGACGAAATCACGCACCGGAAGGCTAAGAACGAACCGGAAGCGAGGTCAGTGTATTCCCGGGGGAATGGCTGTCAAGATTTTTTTGCAGGAGTCACTTAGCATGATTGCGGTAACCGGCCGTGTCCCAAAGTTGTTAATTTTCAAGCATTGGGAAATTGCAAACTTTAGACACGGCCCCGAGCTCGCCTCGTTTCTTGTACGTAAGCGCGGAATTCCACCAGCCGACGTAAACAGATTAGACGTGGCACCCCGTGGCCCCCCGGGGCCCGTCACCCCGGGGAACTCACGGTGTAAGAGATCGCCTGCTTTCAGCCCACGTTGAGGGCTTTTCCCCGCCACCTACTGAATGGGTTCAGTTGCTTCCAACGCAGACTTCGCGTTCTTGGCAAGTCTTCGGGCCGAATCCGGACTACCGGGGAGCGCACCCATTTGCACGATTTGCCCGAGCCTGTGACGAACCAGTGGATCATTCAGAAGATATCGCGATGCCTTAACCGCAGCAGATTGAACTGCATACTGATCATCTGCCAAAGCATCCAGCACCATTTGCGTCAGCCGGGCTTTACGCTCTGGCTCAATCTGCTCTTCCCTGCCCACGTACTTGGCTAGTACCAAGACGTAGCCGGTGCGCCGGGACCGATCAAAGGAAGCATTTGAGTAGAATCTATGATTCAAAAGCTCCCAAACCTCCCCGGACTCCTCCGTGTCTTTCGCCAGGATCGATGCCAGCGCCTCCGGTATCGTGCCGCCTGTCTGTACTGCGTCCA
Organism: Acidobacteriota bacterium; assembly: GCA_035593865.1. Lineage (GTDB taxonomy): Bacteria > Acidobacteriota > UBA6911 > RPQK01 > RPQK01 > RPQK01. The sequence continues at coordinate 2,751 of DAOTAI010000015.1, read as the reverse complement.
GCAACAACGGTCCGGCCCCTTTGATTCCATCTCCTTTGATTTCCAGGTCGGCCACCAAAAGGGCCAAGTTTATGGAATATTGCGCATAGTCTTCTCGAGGGACCGGCGGCGCGCCGGCCAAGACGGCAGCTTCGCTTTCGCGCAATTCTTGCAGGTTTTCAGAGAAAACCGACAGCAGCGTTCTTCGGATTTCAGCGTCGTTTCCGCAACCCTCCTTTCGGATGCGCGTAATTGCCTTGTCTCGTTCGTTCCAGTCCTCGCTTCTCAACATGGCCACCAAGTCTGACGCTGATTGGCAAGGTGCCTGACTCAAGAGCAACATCAGCAAAATTGTAAGCATACGCTCTCACCTCCCTACCATTGCATGTGCACCCAACCCCCGGTCTGGCTGTAGGGCTCCAGAACAGCTCCATTCGCAGTGGCTGCCTCCGCCAGGATGTCCCAGTCATCCTTGTTCACTGTCCCATCACCATTGAAGTCGCTCACGTCAATGTCCGCCGCCATTCCGTAAATGTGGCGACTGTTCACAGCCGCTCCGGGTTGGTGGCTGTTGTGTATTGGGCATCGGTACCCAGAGTTGACGATCATGGGGTGTGCGAAGCTCACTCTCACCGCCTCCAGATTATCCATGATGAGCCAGAGCTGCCAGTCATGCTGGCCGCAGTGGCATGCTCCCTCGGAAAACTGGAAGTGAGGCGTGGCTGGCAGGTCTAGTGCAAAATTGCTGCGATCCGGGACGCTGTTTTTCTGCATGTCCAGGTACTGCTGCCTCAGTTTGTCGATTCCGTCCTGGATGACCAGGGCCTCCGAGGACTCGCGGTGGGTAACGCCCACATCGATGGAAGCCGTGACGCCGTAGGAAATCGCCTGTGTCCTCCCATTTGGCGCAGGTGTGACGAGTGAATCGGTCACATAGACCGACGCATAGCTTCCTGAGGGAGGGTTCGGAATGCTCGTACATTCCGCGATTTCCCTGACATTCCAGCGGATTCTTGACGAATACGATGCCTCGGCCTCGAGAGGACTGAGAGTTGCCATGAGGGACATGTTATTCTCGCCTGACTTCGTTGTAAATGACGCGAACCACGGCCACCGCACATCCGCGTTGTCATTCGGACATTGGACACTGGTGATTGAGATCGATTGTATCGGGGGCAAGCTCATCTCCGCCTCACTCGAACCCAGGTCTATAATTTCCGCGTAGAGAAGAGCGGCGGCGAGCGGCGGAAGCCACCGGACCCAGCTAGGTAAAGGACCCCATACCTGTACACGGATGACGTACGGGGGGCCGGAGCTGTAGCCATAGTAATCCCAATACGCGTAGATTTCTGGATCAAACGCCATCCAATTGAGCATCAGGCTGTGCGTGGCGTAAGCGTAATATGTCACACCGGCTTTTGCGGGCCACGAGATTTCGGCGTAGACGTAAGTGCCGTAATCCACCGTGAAAGTGTTGTTCCAGCCGGAGCAGATGTTGTCACTGCACCATAGAGAGACGTCCACCTTCGGATCATAGTACGTCAGGGTCTCGTAGTCGGGATAGGTCCCGGCAAAGGCGAACACCTGGCCGAGCTCACTGTCGTAGAAAACATCAAGGTAACCCTCGGTGCTTTGGGCCCGACCGCAAACACCGGCGGTCAACCAGGCCATGGCGAACAGAGCCATCGCGGTAAAGGTTCGTGGGAGGAGACCAGTCATCGGGCCACCTCCTGTCGTCGAGAATCCAACGCCATACGACTGGCTAAAGGCCGGATTTCAGCCGGTGTCCGAACCGCGGCGTTCTGGGCGTTCTGACCGGTTGTTGACGTCCGGGCGCGGCTGACCTGGCGGTGGAGTTTTTCCAATCCGGCGGGCCCCAGTTGAGAGTCCAATTCACGGACCGCTTCCTCCACAATCACGTCCCGCTGGCGTTGCAGGGCCGTAAGCTCGGGAGGTGGCGGCGGCGGAAGGACGCCAGGTTGCAGACGTCCGCCCGCGTGCTGCCGGCGAAACGAACGGATAATCGCCTGGGCGCGATTATCCAGGGGAGCGATCCTCGCTCTCATCCGGGACGCCACCCCGAGCAGCACCTCGGTTTCGGCGTCGCTTAATCCAGCCTTGATAGCAAATGCGCGGCGAAGCAGACCGGACGGACGGCCCTCTTGTTCCATTTGCTCGGCCCGTACCTGCAACGTGGCACAGATTTGAAGCGCCATTGCCTTCCCGCGAGCCAAATCGGCCGCGTCGGGAGGACCAGCGGCCACCGCTCGAGACACAGCTAATACAACACCCACTGGCAAGACCAACAGCAGCTTGATGAACATTTCGCTACCTCCTGGATCGGATCAGTCACTTGAGAATCCGCGAACAAAGGCTTGACTCCGCAGTTGCTTCTCCCTTGAGGATGCCTGCGGAAAATCGGAAAAGCTCTCAGCAAGACGAAATCACGCACCGGAAGGCTAAGAACGAACCGGAAGCGAGGTCAGTGTATTCCGCGGGGGGGGGTGGCTGTCAAGTTTTTTTGCGGGAGTCACTTAACATGATTGCCCTTACCTGTTCTCAAGCCGCTCAAGGGCGGCGCTAAGAGCGTTGCGGACGTAGATCTGTTCATACGTCGGTTTCGGGTTTCTTCTGAGCGGCTCGAGCTTCTCGCGCATCGGTCCGACTACAGGACGTGCCTTCTGACCAACCAACTGCAATGTTCGGGCGGCGTGAAGGGCCACGTCCCAGCGATCGCCTTCGAGGTCTGCGACGAGGACGTCCAAAGCGTCT
>DAOTAI010000444.1:0-4284 GCA_035593865.1 Acidobacteriota bacterium | reverse complement strand
GAAGCAACTTCCGGGGACTGCCCAGTTGGCCGCGACGGCGACCGGGGTTTTCGCGAAGGCCATATTGGAACTGTACGCGGGCGACGATGCGATTTGGTCGGCTACTGCCGAGAATCTGGCAGTCGGTACTGTTTTCCGTTCGTCCATTTCCCTTCCCGCACAAGCGAAACAATCACGACTGAACCTCCGCATCTGCGCCCGCGACGGTCAGGTATTGCTCGATCACACCATCTACCCGGACGGCTCCCATCCCAACGCGGAGTATGCTAGCGATTCGATACCCCGCAAGTTTGGACCGGTCGAGACACTGCAAGCCGAGGAGTTGTATCAAAAGGGACTCGGCCACGAGAAATTCGGCCAGACCGCAGATGCGGAGGAAGCCTATCGAGCGGCACTCGCCAAGGATCCGCTTTTCTCTCCGGTCCACTTACGACTTGGCCTGCTGGCGATGGACCGCTTCGAATATGGAAAAGCTTCGGCCCACTTTGAGAAAGTGCTGGAGCGCGATCCAAGCAATGGCGATGCTCACTATTTCCTCGGAATTATCTCGACCGAAGCCGGGAAGTCTCTGGAAGCTCAGCGCCATTTCTACCGGCTGCTGCCGTCTTCGTCGAAGTTTGGACGCCGTGACTACATGCTCGCCTGCGTGGCATTGAAGGACAAGAACTGGCCCGAAGCTGCCGCAAAGCTGACCCGCGCTTCGACTGCCTCTCCTCTCGACATCTCCATCAGACAATCTCACTCTTACGTGTTAAGAAAGACCGGACGGCTCGATGAAGCCCAAAAAGAACGAGATGCGATCCTGAAATTGGACCCGACCAACTCCTTCGCTCGCAGCGAACAGTGGTTTGCAAGAGCAGGCAGTACAGATGACAAGCTGGCGATGAAGGCGGCCCTCGACGAGGCCTGCGTGCGCCATCCGCAGGGCTATCTCGAATTGGCAACGGAATACATGCGGTTGTCCGCCTGGGAAGAGGCCGGCGCCGTCCTTGACCGCGGAATTGCCGTCGCGCAGTCTTTCGGACAGGCGCCCTACCCCTTGCTCCTATACTACCGGGCGTATTGCGCGAGCCAGGAAGAGAACAACGAAGAGGCGAAACGCCTGCTAAGCCAGGCGCGCCAGCAGGAGCTCGCGATCGATATCTTTCCTTTGCGATTCGAGGACGTAAAGGTGCTGTCTTACGCGCGCAAGGTCGACCCAGGAGACGCCAATGCCGCGGTGCTCTTGGGTGATCTCTTATATAGCCGTGGCCGCCGCGACGAAGCAATCGAACTGTGGCGCGAGGCCGTCAGGGTCGATGGTTCACATTTCTTCGCACTTCGGGATCTCGGGATGGCGCTCCTCGTTTCACAGCAGCAGAAGGAAGGGCTAGAGCTGCTGACCCGGGCTTCGGATGTCCGCCCTGATCATCTTGCGACTACCATGCTGCTAGCCGACATCAACGCCCGTGTGGGCAACGCCCATGCCGCCCGCAAGGCCATCGAGCGGACACTGGAAAAATCGCCGGGCCGCGATCTGTTGATCGAGAAGCTCGCATCGGTTGAAGCCCAGCTGGGGAATGAGGCAAGAGCGCTCGAACTGCTGACCAGTCATAAGTTCGAGGCCACACATCAAACCTATTCGCTTCTTCATCTGTATCGGGGAGTGCGGCTGATGATGGCGCTAGCTAGACGCTTACAAACAAGGCAACTTTGCGAAGGCCCTGTCGCATGTCCGTGCGGCGGCACAACCTCCTTCAAGCCTGGGAATCGACGACTACGCGACAGTGAAGAGCTCACGTCTTCTGATGTTCGAAGCTCTGCTGCAGCAGGCCGCAGGCAATATGGGAGAAGCCCGGTCGGCCTGGGAAGCGGCCGCCCAAACCCGCGATGATGACATCGAAGGCGAGGGCCTCTTTCGCGCCATCGCGTTGCTCAAAATCGGGCAGACGCAGGAGGCTCAGGAGTGGCTGGATGCCTTCCCTTCCGTGAACCAGCAGCGCAGGACCGACAACTCGATCGAGGTGCGCACCCAGGCGTATTGCTTAGCTGGAATCTATGCTGCTTTCCGCGGTGAAGACGTGGAGGCAAACGAGTACTTCAATGAGGCGCTGAACATCAATCAGTCGCACCTGTATGCAAGGCAGGCTCGGGCCTGGCTACAGGCAGGACTACTCAAAGTGCTGAGGAAGTCGCAGTGAGTTCATCGTGGGCCTTTTTTGAAGAATTGACTGAACCGCTCTCAGAAGACTGCTTTATCGCCAGGAAAACTGAGACAACTATGTCTAGACTGTCGTGGTCTAGACTGTCGTGGCTTCTTGCCTATCCGGGCCAGACGCGCAACCCCTGGGTTGAAATCAGCGCGGACCGTCTACCCAGGTAGGCAGGTAGCCGCGAACATCGCGGCCTACTCTGGGCTTTGCTACGACCCCTTGGGGCATAGGCGCTCAAATAGGAAGGCTGTGCTTGTCCCGGGACAAGCGCCCCCGTGCCACTCCCGGCTCAATGAGGCGCCTGTGGAGCGAAAACCCACGCAGGCATTTCCATTCTTGCCCCTTTGGACGGGTCGACTATCTGGTTGACTATCAGCCGACCGAGAAGGTTAACCAGGACCCGTGATTCACCTTCCGGTCGACCGCTCATTGCCGCCACGAGCTTGATCATGTCGTCTGTGGCTTGCCAGGCGGCCTCGGCCAGGTCCTCGTGTGCTCCGACCGTGTAGACAAAACCGGGCCTCAGGAGGACGGGGCGCGCGGAGAGCTTCTGCGGAAGAACCCGGAAACGCAAGAGGACCTCGGCGTCCGTCTCAAGCCCTTGGCCGGCAATCTCCCATCGCCCTGCAACGCGTGCGCATCGCCGAAGCCGGCCAATACGCCCGGGACCTGCGCGGTAAAGACAACAGTGGTTCCTGCGCGAACGTCCCGGCAGTCCATGTTGCCCCCCGTTTCGGCCGGCCTGCGCGTGTCCATTCTGCCGGCGGCAGGTGTAATTCCCACTACTCCGAGCATCGGTTCGACCGGCAAGCGAGTCCGGTCACTGATAATCACGTGGCCATCCTTGATTTCATAAACGTGCTCGGCACAATAGCCCCAATCGCCGGTCCGAATGTCCAGCAGATCGATGGCCAGGCCGTCTCCCGCCTTGACCCCTTCGACGTAAATCGGCCCGGTAGCCGGATTGATTTTGTCCGACGGTCCCGGCTCGGTGAACCTGCCGTCTCGGGTGACGAGGCCGGGGAGGCCATGCGAGCACTCGACGAGAACGATCTCTCCGGGTCGAACCCTATAGGCTGCAGGAATTCCAGGCTGAAAAAGGGTGAAGTGCGCGCTCTTGGAGAGGCGTCGGACTTTTCGGCGGTCGACCTTCTCGGAATGGGCGCCGAAGCCAAGCTGCTCCATGATCCCACGCTGCTCCATGATCCCACGTTGCTCCGTGATCCCACGCCTTGATGATGACCTGAACGCGGCGGCTGCGACACTCGCCGCTATGAATGATCTTCGGTCCATTGTCACGACCTCCTGTTCGCCCCGTCGGCGCCGAGAATAACCGAAAGCCGGTTTTCGACCCCAAGGGGTAAGCTAGCAAATAAGCACCCGCTCTGTGTCCCGAAGGGACAAGGCAAGATAGCCCAGGGTACCGTTTTTTGGTACCCTGGGTTTTGGACCGGTCTCGTACCTTCCCTGAAGGGGAAGAGCATTGTTCGCCGCTCGCGATTAGTCCCACACATAGCGTTCGTCGTATTGAACCCTGTATCGGCGCAGAAACGCCCTAAACTCGTCCTGAAACGATATCCTGCGATGATGTTCCTCTTGGCGCGAAATGTATCCCTTGACCTGTTCCACCTGGGATTGCCCGATGGAAAAAGCACCGTATCCGCTTTGCCAGGCGAATTTGTCTATTCCTCCCTCGTCTTTCATCCATATTGAAGACGACCTCTTTAGTCTCTTCACAAGGTCTGCGACCGAGACTGTGCGCGACAGCTGACACAAAATGTGGAGGTGATCGACGAAGCCGCCAACCAAGATGGGAGAGCATCCTTCTCCAGTTAAGGTGCCATTCAGGTACGCGTATAGCCGCGACCGCACATCCGCATCCTTCAACCAGGAATGGCGGTTCTTGGTCGAAAAGATAATGTGAATGAGGACATTCGATAGAGATTGTGCCATTTGCTGTTCCCTTTCAGGGAACAGATATAGCCCAAAACCCGGGACCCAGGGTACCAAAAAACGGTACCCTGGGCTATCTTGCCTTGTGCGATCCGAAGACATGCTTGACAGAACTGTCCGAACACATGGTTGACACTAG
>DAOTAI010000443.1:0-4291 GCA_035593865.1 Acidobacteriota bacterium | reverse complement strand
CTTACGACCCGAATGGGTAGCCGTTCTCTCGTCCGGCTTGAGCTGCGGATCGTACACCAGCCCGTCGGTCATGTTAACGCCGTCGCCCAGCAGGACATATTGTCGAAGAGTCGGGCAAATGATCCCGCGGTAGAGGCGGCCGAGGTTTTTGTAACCCCCGAGGATAGTCAACACGCCGTGCTCTACCTGCTGCAGAATGTCGGGCTTTCCGTCCGGCTGATGGATTTCGACAACCCTCTGTTTCTGGTCAACGGTTGTCTCGTCGTAATCGACGCCGAACTCTTCATAGGCCAGACCCAGGATTGAAACCTCATCGGCCTGGGACTCAATGCGCAGATCGTAGTCGCCCGCGTCATGCCATCCACCGATGTTTAGGCCAGGAACCGCCTCTCCAGGCTTAAACCGAGTAAGAGTAGACGGGCCTTGCAAATATCCATCGAAGTGATTGTGGTTTACCGGGGCCATAAGCGCGTCATCCATGTGACACAAACCGTGCCAGACGCGATATTGCTCGTTGACCCTCATATGGCACATCTGAACAGGCAAGAAGTACTCGAGTGTAGGTTGCCACACCCGGTTCTGATAGACGTCTGCTCCAATCTTGAAGGGCTCGCTTCGTTTGTCGCCGTACTCGACGACATACATCCCCTGGTCGACCAAAGATGTAAAGTCGAAGGTAGCGTATTTGTACCGAAGGAATTTGCCCCAAATCTGGGGGGTGCCTGACAGGACTTCCTTCAATCCACCGGCCGGGAGTACGCGCTTCACCGCGACCTTTTTGACCTCCTGCTCGGAGTTGTCCAGTTCGACGATGGCGACCTTGGATTGCCGGGGATGATATCCAACCTGAGAAACGTGGATAACCGGCTGATACTTCCACCCCGGAATCGCGTTGGGGGTGATCCTCCATTCGATGGCGTTGCTGGTCGCGTTTGCCGGAACCAGCGAACGAACGACAAACCAGCCGTTATTGTGTTTGTTTCGTCCGTCATAGAGGAAAAGGTCCGAGCCAAGACTCTCAATCAACATCTTCTGGGCTTCACATTCTGGCGCGACCATCAGACGCTTTCCGACGGCGAGTGGCGCGGGCTGAAATTCGTCACCGTCGGGTTTCACCATCGGTCCACCAGCTTGCCGCGGGAAAATGCCCGAGTGCTGATCCAGGTACCAGGACTTGCCGAAGAGATCTGCTGGATAGAGCTCCAAATTGAACCCGACTTTGCCGACCCACTCGGCAGGCAGGGGTTGATCGAAATCCACGAAGATTCGAACAGACTGGCCCTCGCTTCGAACCCTGACTTGGTAGCTGAGGTTCAAATCCGGGTAGTCGATGGGGTTGAAGCCCTTCCGATTTCGGTCCGGATCGGGATAAGCGAGCTGAACGGTGATTTCCCCAAGTTCCTTGTTCACGACCCGATTCAGCTGCTTGGGCATCGGCTGCCACTGTCCGGGAGTCGGCTCCAGCCTGATGTCACCATTGGTAGCGACGCGTTCGCCGTTCTGAATAATACTGACCCCTGCCTGATGGCCCTCCGGATAAATGTCCTGAAAGACCATGACGTTCAGACCGGGCATTTCAAAATACTCCAGGTCGTTGAGCACCAGGGAAGGCGATGATTGCCCCGCTACAGTTGAACTAACCAAGACGACGCAAAATAGAATTCCCAAGGCGTTTCTCATAATTTCGGGATTGTAACGGAACTTCCGGTATCTCGTTAGTCTTTCCTGTGGTATTTATTAGGCTGCATTCACGGCCTTAGGCGATCTTGACAGGTCTGACGGAGCGATCAATGAAAAAGCAGACATATTTTCTGTGGTTTCTGGTTCTTGTCCTGATGTCGGCAATGCCCGTTGGCGGGCAAATTATTCCGGCCCGCTCGCCGATCAACATCCCTGACATCCCGGGTTACCTAACCCTGAAGTGTGATTTCCACACTCACACGGTCTTCTCGGATGGAAATGTCTGGCCGAGTGTCCGGGCAGAGGAAGCCTGGCGCGAAGGCCTGGACGCCATCGCCATAACCGATCACATCGAATATCAGCCGCATAAGAACGATATTCCAACCAATCACAGCCGATCGTTTGAGATAGCGAAACAACATGGCGATGCTTTAGGGATCACGATCATCAGGGGGTCGGAGATTACGCGCAAGATGCCGCCCGGGCATATAAATGCGATTTTCCTCAAATCCAACCCGCCGCTGGATACCGAGGACTGGCGGGATGCTGTAAGGATCGCGGCAGAGCAGGGCGCTTTTATCTTCTGGAACCACCCGGGTTGGACCGGCCAACAGGTCGATAGCCTGGCCAGGTGGTACCCGGAACACTCCGAACTGCTCGAAAAGGGTCTGATTCACGGCATAGAAGTCGTCAACGATACCTCCTACTATCCCGAAGTCCATCGGTGGTGTCTGGAGAAGAATCTGACCATGTTAGGGAATTCGGACATCCACGACCCGATCGGAATGCGCTTTGACGCAACTTTGGGACAAAGACGAGCGGTGACTTTGGTTTTTGCCAAAGAGAACACCCCCGAAGCCATACAAGAGGCGCTTAAGGCCCGTCGCACAGCCGTGCTTTTCAAAGGTAACTTGATCGGACGCGCGGAATATCTCGAACCGATTTTCAAGGCCTCGGTAAAGGTGTTGAACCCAGCGGTTACCGTGAGAGGGAGGGGCTCGGCTTACATTCAAATCAAAAACACTTCCGACATCAACTACGAACTGGAGAACAGCGCTCAATTTGAGGAAGTGGACTTTCCCGATCGCCTGACCCTGGTCGCCGGAAAAACCGTCCTTCTTCGCGCCAGGGGAAAACAGCTAGAGACGACGGGGAAGAAGACCTTCGAGTTGAACTACACGGTGAAGAACCTCAAGTTGACCCCGGAGGAGAGACTGAAAGTCGTCATCCCGGTCGAAATCACCTTCGTGCCGGCGCAGTAACGAGCTGTTTAGGGGTTGCAGCCATTTCCCGGACGCTGTTCCCTATCTCCTCGCGCGGGACGGGTAAGAACACCGCCGACCCGCGGCCGCGTCTCAGCTGGCAGCATCTAACGCGACCCGTTCGGACGCAACCTCGTAACCAAGAAAGATGGCGGCCAGGCGATCGAAGGCGTCGCTGCGGTCGGTCGTCAGAAATCGCCGCGTCCCGCCCTTGGAAAGCCTGGAATCGTGCTCGGGATGCCGGCACAGGTAATCGCGCAGGCTTGGAGCGACGAACTCGGATTGAAGAAGCAGGCGAACTGAACCGGGAAGCCGCCGCCGGATAACGTTCGCCAGCAGCGGATAGTGAGTGCAGGCCAGGAGCAGCGTATCGATCTCGTCCGATTCCCGCGTGGTCTCGCGCCAGTACTTGTCGATGAAGTATTCGACTGCAGGGCCCTCAAGCTCGCCCGCTTCCACCAGTGGAACCAACATGGGACAGGCCTGCTGGATCAGACGCGTGCTGGGCGCGAGTTTTTCGAGTTCCATCACGTAGCTCATCGACCGGACCGTGCCCTCGGTCGCCCAGAGGCCGACCGTTCCGGTTCGCGTCTGGCGGGCCATCTGCTCCGCGGATGGGCGGATGACGCCTAAAACCCGTCTTTCCGGAAAGGTTCGCGGCAAATAGGCCTGTTGAATGTTGCGCAAGGCTTTAGCCGACGCGGTATTGCAGGCGATGATTATCAGATGGCAATCCTGGCGGAATAAGAACTCCACACATTCTGTCGTGAATTTCAAAATGGTCTCAAAAGACCTGCTGCCATACGGCGCCCGGGCATTGTCCCCCAGGTAGATGTAGTCGTATTCAGGCAGTAGTTGCTCTATGGCCTTGAAGATGCTCAGCCCGCCATAACCGGAATCGAATACCCCGATCTTCATCCCCTAACAGACTAGCACGGACATTTTGTTGCGGTCAGTGCATAATCAGCCTTCGACAGCCTCATTAAGTCCTTGAAGTCCTTCCGGAGGCGTGCGCTCGAGCCTGGCGAAAACACTCATGTCTATAAAACAGGACAACGGACACTCGCAACCGCCGCTACGAGCCGAGCTTGCGAGCACAACGGTCAGACTTGCGAGCGACAGGTTGAGGCGAGGCTGGTGGTTGAGTGATTCGCCGTTTTTTGGCGAGTTGTATCGAAACCCCGCGCCACGCCTCAACCGCTCGGGCCGCTTTCGCCTCCTCCTCGACCGCGGGCCGGAGAGCACGGGGTTTCGATACAACGCTGAAAAACACGTCACTCAACCGCCGTGCTCTCCCGGCCCGCTCCCGGCTCCGAGCACGACCGGCATTCGTATACGTTCCATTTGGC
>DAOTAI010000442.1:0-4303 GCA_035593865.1 Acidobacteriota bacterium | reverse complement strand
GCTCAGATACAACCGGGGTTTTTCAGCGGAATCGAATTCTTAAGCGCTGACCCCGATCACCTGAACAAGTAGCTCACTTTCAAGAACAGGATACGGCCATCGTTGATGAAGGGCCCGGAGGTGCGGATGGGACCCTGGGTGGCGGGATCACATTCTGTCATCCCCGGCGCGCGGCTGCACAGGCCGGGTGCCAGATTCTGCAGGTTGCTGTTGTAACCCAGATACAGCGCTGTGCCTGGATGCAGAAGGTACGTCACAAGGAAGTCGAGATTGAGATTCTTGGTTGTTTGCAGCCGTGAGTATCCCTGATTTGCCAGCAGCCCGTTGTACTTGTCGACTTCGACGCCGGTCTCAATACAGTTGTGAGGCGTCTTCGTGATGCCTTAGGGGACTCGGCCGACAACCCGACGCTCATTGAGACGGTGCCGCGTCGGGGCTACCGCTTCATTGCACCCGTGAACACAATTGTCCCTGCCCCGGAGCCCGAAACTGCTGCCGTGCGTCAGCCGATTTCCGGACTTCATGAAGGCCAAAACGCAGACGACGCAACTGGAAGGGCGCATCGCGCTCCTGGGTCCAGGCGTCTTGTGTGGATTTCACTCGGTGTTCCCGCCATCCTGCTGGCTGCCCTAGCAGTGCTTCTGACCTTCCGGACGTGGCGGCTGGGCAACATCCCCCTGCATTTCACCCAGATCACCCACGATGGCGTCGCAAAATCGGGTCCTCTGCTGATGGACGGAACTCGAGTCTATTTTTCGGAGTTGACTCCAGCAGGGCGGACCATCGTCCAGGTTGCAGCAACGGGAAAGGAAGTGGTTCCGGTTCCTACCGTCCTGGAGAACCCGCGTCTGTGCGCTTTGTCTCCCGACCGTTCGGAAATGTTGGTCCTGGCCGGACAGGGTGAGCCGCCGCTGCCGCTATGGGTCATGCCGGTTGCAGGAGGGTCGCCACGTCGAATAGGCACGATTCTCGCTAGTGACGCCGCCTGGTGCCCTGACCCCGAACGCCTGGTTTACGCCGCAGATCATGACATCTACCTGACACGAAAGGATGGGACTGATTCTCGAAAGCTGGTCACAGTGGAAGGATTCCCGACGGGCCTGTGCTGGTCGCCGGACGGCAGACGGCTTCGGTTCCAGACCTGGGATCCTGCTATGGCGTCACCCACTCTTTGGGAAATCAACGAAGACGGGACGAATTTACGTCTACTCTTTCCGCCTCTTTCCGAGTTCCGGTCCTCGTCTTCGGGCATTTGGAACAAAGCGACGAAGACCTTCTTTTTTGAAGCGATCTCCGAGGAGGATCGATCCGACATATGGGCCATCCTCCCCCGTCGCCGCTGGCTGCCCTGGGAGGCCCAGACGCCGGTCCGGCTGACTTCCGGTCCCTTGAGTTTTTCCGCGCCCGCGGTGAATCCTGACAACTCCCGGCAACTGTACGTGCTCGGGACATCACCGAGAGTCGAGCTGGTGCGGTTCGACTCGTCGACTGGTCGATTCCTGCCCTACCTGGGGGGCATCTCGGCAGAGGGCGTGGATTACTCGAGGGATGGCCAGTGGGTTGCCTACACAGCTTATCCTGGCGGTGCTCTGTGGCGCTGCCGGGTCGACGGGACAGAACGCAGGCAACTCACCTTTCCCCCGCTGCGCGCCTTCCTGCCTCGCTGGTCGCCCGATGGAAGTTCGATCGCTTTCGTCGACATTTCGAGGAAACCCTGGACCATTCGATTAATCTCCAACGCTGGCACCGGGTTAAGGCAGATTTCACCGGCCGGTGAAGGCGCCTCGGACCCAACTTGGTCGCCGAACGGCGATCGCCTGGCCTTCGGTGGTGTGGATCTTACCCATTCCGACGACCCCTCGAAGTTCGCAATCCACGTGCTGGAGGTGGCGTCCGGCCGTATCACCACCCTTGCCGGCTCAGCTGGCTCTTTTCCCCGCGGTGGTCTCCGGACGGACGCTACATGGCTGCAATCAACGCCGCATCGGAATTGACTATCATGGACCTCCGCATGCCGGAGAACACGTTCACGCTCCGAGGTATCAAGGTCGGTTTCCCGAATTGGTCACGCTCTGGAGATTTCCTGTACTTTCAGCACCGGACGCATTCGGAATTTCCCGCCCAGATCCTGCGGCTGGCCCTAGCCAACCGACAAGTCGAGACAGTCGTTGAACTGCAAGGCATCGGCCGCCTGCCATTGGGCACGTTTGCATCATGGACCGGTCTGACTCCCGATAACGCGCTGCTCCTGTGCCGCGACATCAGTGTCCAAGAGGTTTACTTGATCAGCTGGTAGCAAGGCTGAGGCAGTCTCTAAAGCGTGTTGCCCACATCACCAAGAGCCGTGGGCGCAGTGCTTTTGTACCTTGCAAGGGATCAGGTCGAAGTCTCCGTAGGCGGGAAATACGAGCGTAGAATTGCCGAATGGTCACCATGCTCCGAGCTTGAATGAAATTTGGTCGCAGACAAAAACGGCCGAAGCCGCGCTCATTTGACCTGCTTGTCAAGTGGCAGTATAATCAATGACAAATGGCAGCAGAATTCCAGATAGAATCGGGAACCCAGAAAATTGTCGCCCTGTTAGGGGGCGCCGGGGTCTTTAGCCGCGCGCCCGCTGACAGTCAACATATGCAAGAGGCTTTGCGCCAGGGGTTTCCTTTTGCAACCTTTGATGCGCTCTTGCGGGTGCTGAAGCTCCGGCCCCAGGATTTGGCTGAGGTGCTGGGCGTCGCACCTCGTACGCTCGCGCGCAGGAAGGCGAGTCGTCAGTTGTCGGCGATTGAATCAGACCGTCTATACCGAATCGCCTACATCACCCTGGTGACCTCGGAAGTGCTTGGCTCCCTTGAAAAAGCCAGGACCTGGCTTCAGAAAGCGAATCCTGCGTTAGGGGGAGAGGCGCCGCTGCGTCTGCTCGATACCGAAATCGGGGAGAGGCGCGTAGAATACCTTCTGAACCGAATCAACCACGGGATCTACAGCTAGTGCGAGTCTGGCGGATTTGCCGAAAGGCTTATTCAGCGGATCCGTTGAGCGGCCGTGGCGCGCTCTTCACGTCCGGGCGATGGCACACCAAGGGGAGGCGCGTCGTCTATCTTTCTTCCTCGTTAGCGCTCGCCGCTTTGGAAATGCTGGTGCACGTCGATCGTGAGACGTTGCCCGCCGATCTGGTTCGCATTGAAATCGACGTTCCGAATGAACTCGAGATTGAGGCGGTGCAAATTGAAAGCCTGCCCGCGTCGTGGCGGAACTATCCAGCTCCGGAAGCCCTGCAGCAGCTAGGCGACAGGTGGCTCATGGAAAACCGCAGCCCGGTGTTGCAAGTGCCTTCCGCCGTAATACCGGAGGAATCCAACTACCTGCTCAACCCGGCTCACCCCAGGGCCGCGGCCGTGGCGGTGATCAGCTCCATTGACTTTGTCTTCGATCCTCGACTTGCTCCTTGAGCAGGATATCAAATCAAAGGAGCAACTGGCCTTTGCAGACCAGATCCTTGACCTTCCACTCCACGTAGATCTGGTGTTCAACACCCGGGACGGAAAATTCGAGTTTCAACTCTTTCGTTGTCGGCTCAACGACCGGCTTCCCATCTATGGTCCTTGGGAAAACCAGTTTGGCTCCGGCCCCGTCACCGGAAGGAGGAAGGTACTCCTCGAGGGGAATCCGAAGCTTATCCGCGATGAGCCAGGTGTGCGGTTTCAGCGAACTGGTGGTGGCTTGATGCAACTGCCGGTTCACCTCCATGTTCAGCTCGCGGTCATTCGACTCCACACTCACCGTAACCACAATTCTCTGGCTAAGGTCCATCGTCAGAGCCTGGTTGAACATAACGTCCAGCCGCTGTTGCTGCTCTTTGGGCATACTCTCGTAGTTGTTCCGGATCTGAAAGAGCCGGACGAAGGCCTGCCTCACAGGCAAGGCAGAAAACAACCGCAAAGTGTAGGCATGAATGATCTCTTTTTCACCAGCCCGCCCCATCCCTCGGTCCAAACCCCTGGTGTTATCTTTGAGAGTAATATCGTCACCGATGGAGAAGCCTTTATCCGTTCCCTCCACCCTCGCTTCGCGCTCGCTGGCATAAGCGGGGCTTCCCAGCGCCATCTGCTTTGACCAGGCAGAATCCGTCAAGATCTTCAGGGCATGGGCCTCGTTCCAGGTTGTATATGGTTTTTGGCATCCCTTTTGACCCAGGCAGTGGGAGAAGCTCGCCAGTACTAACGTGGTTGAAAGAAGAAGAATCTGAGGCGACGGCATGTTTTCAGCTCCTATGACGCTTAATAAATGTCCGTCGCTATTGTAGATC
>DAOTAI010000441.1:452-4308 GCA_035593865.1 Acidobacteriota bacterium | reverse complement strand
GCCAGGGAGGCGCAGCGCCGATGGCGGTTATCGCTTCCGATGGAGCGATACGTTGAAATGCGCAAGAAGTTTAACAAGGCCGGAATCAACGTCTATATCGCTAAGTTCGCTCCGTCGAGCTGGTCAGATGAAGAAATAGACTATGCCTATCGCGCTACGAAAGCCCTCGGAGCAATTGGTATTACGGACGAGCTGAGCGATGAAGCGTGCCGGCGCCTGGGCAAATTCGCCGAGAAGCATAACAGTCTGGCCATGTTCCATACTCACGGCCAGGTGGCGGAACCGGGATTTTCGTTCGACAAGTACATCGCCTATTCACCGGCCAACATGATCAACCCGGATGTCGGTCACTACTATGGCGCAACGGGTTTGCACCCGAACGAAGTGCTCATCAAGTATCACGATCGGATACGCAGCATCCACATCAAGGACAAGACCGGGCCTAAACATCCGACTCCCAACGAGAACAGGCCCTTTGGCGGGGGAGAGACCCCGATTGCGGATGTCCTGTTACTGCTGAAGAAAGAAAAATGGCCCATCAGCGTTGATGTAGAAATGGAATACCGGATCCCGGAAGGGTCTGACGCCGCCAAAGAAGTAAAGAAGTGCATTGATTACATGAGGAACATCCTCGAGTAAGAGAAATCGGCCTGATAATCCGCGTAATCCGCGCTATCCGTGCCATCCGTGGGTATCAGCCCGCGGATGGCACGGATAGCGCGGATTACGCGGATGAGAACGCCGATTCTTCCACACTTTCTGAGCCCGGACGTCAGGACTTCAGAATGTCATCCCAGCCCTTGCGGTACTCGGGTCTGCGGATGAAACGCTCTGCTTCCGGCGCGTTGGTGGCGCGCATGTTCTGATAGTCCCACTGGAGTTTCTTACCGGTTCGGTAAGCCACGTTGCCGAGGTGGTTCGCCTCAGTCGTCCAACCAGAGTACTGGAAATTTGACCCTGGGACTGGGCCAATCCCTTTGGCATAGTTAACCCATTCGACATAGTGGCCCGGTGACCGCGGCAGCGTTTTCGGAGGCGTCTTGAAATCTTTGAACTTCTCCTCGGGCAGTAGTTTTCCGTTGCCCAGCAGCATGCCGTTCTCGCCAACGAAGAGTTGCGAACGTTCTCCCCATGCTTCCACCCAGCCGGGAGGTTTGGCATCACCCTGGTACCAAACCAGTTTGAGCGCGGGCTGGGAGCCAACTGCGGCGAATTCAAAAGTGGCTACGAGCGTTGCGGGCGCCAGTTCCTTGTGCGGCACCGGGACGTTCGGCGAGAAAGCTTCGACGGTTAAGGGCGCCAGCACCTTACCGCCTTTTCCGTCCGGACGCCAGAGGTCCAGCACCGTGTAGGGAACGTCGTTATCGTGACTGCCGAGGTCGCTCATCGTACCGTTTCCAAAATCCCACCAACGATACCAGCGGGGACCGGGGAAATATGTCGCGTGGTACGGCCGTTCAGGTGCAGGTCCCAGCCAGAGATCCCAACTCAGATTGGCGGGGACAGGCATCTTCTCTTTGAAACGATCGGTTATCTGGATGCCGTTGTAGAAACCGTGAGGCTTATCGAACTTTTCTGCGGAGGCAGCATCCTGGAGCCCCCAGGCTCGGCTGGTCCAAACGTGGACTTCGCGAACCGGCCCGATCACCCCGGTATCGAGGATTTCACGAATTGTCCGGCGGCTTTCCGAAGCATGTCCCTGGTTACCCATCTGGGTTGACAGGTGCGGGAACTTGGCGGCTGTTTCCCGGATCAGGCGGGTTTCCCAGATGTTGTAGCAAAGGGGTTTTTCGCAGTAGACGTGCTTGCCATGCGTGAGTGCCAGGTAGGTCGCAACCGCGTGCGTCTGCTCGGCGGTCGACACTACGACTGCGTCGAAGTCGTTAGGATGGTCAAAGACGCGCCGCAGGTCCTTGTAGGTTTTTGCCTTGGGAAACAACGCCAAGGCGGCATCGAGATAGTTCTGATCGACGTCGCAGAGAACGGTCACGTTCTCGTCCGGGTGCGGTCCCGCGCCTGGTTCGGGTGGGCGTCTTCTCTCTTCTTGTCCGGGTATGATCGTCAGTTGACGCATGTTGGCCCGGCCGCGGCCGCCCGCGCCGATAAAGGCGATGTTAAGTTTGTTGTTCAGATTCTTGCCCCTCAGCAGGGCCGGCGCCCCAGTGATCGCCGCACCAGCCGCCAGAGCTCCGGTAACAAACTCACGACGTGTCACTTGGGACTTTTTCTTCCCGTCCGTGATGTTTTTCATCTCGCTTCTCCTCTGTGGGCTTCTCTCCAACCATTTCTACATCCACTAAAGGCTTCCTACAAGCTAAAAAGACGAGGGCGTTTATCGCTTAGAGCTTGCCAGCTCAATGCACGCTACATAAAAACCGGAAACGTCCGAACCGGCCCCATTGCTACTGGCCCTTCAGCATCTTGACCAGCCAGGAGTTGGAGATCTCCGTCTCCTCGGGAAGGGTGTTGTGTCCCGTCTCAAGGGCGAGCAGCAGTTGCTTTTCCCCCGGTATGACGTTGTAGGCGGCATACATCGTCGTTGGTGGACAGACTTCGTCATTGAAACCCCATACATAGAGACCCGGGGCTTTGACGCGGCGGGCAAAATTCACCACATCGAAGTACTTCGAGGTTTCGATCTTGTGTTGACAGCGATGCGATCCTGGACCATCTTCCCGGAACATATGCGGCCAGCCGCCTGCTCGGTTTTCAAGGTAGCCCACAAGATCTGACAGTGCGGGGTAGTAAGCGGCCAAGGCCGTCACCCGGGGATCGAGCCCCGCCACCACAATAGATAAGGCGCCGCCCTTAACCGGGCGTCTATGGGAACCTCCGAAAGCGCTGCCTTGGCTTGATTCCAGAATTCGTCAAAGTCGTCTGGGTCAGTTGTGACGGGACGAATCGACAGCGGGTCGAAAGCTGCCGTCGCTAATCCTCGATAAGTCCGGCCGTTGTACGTAACCGTCGCTACGCACCTGAGGAAGCCGGGCTGTTGCATGGTGCCCCCTGACACGGCGAGCCCTTCCGGGGGCAGGGCAACCGTCTTCGTCAGCGTGGGTTTGACCATCTCGGGGCCGATCGCGTATTCGACCACCGCATCCGGAAGTGGATGTCCATCCATGACGGCCGAAATATGAAAGGTGACCTGTTCGCCGACTGAATAGGTCCAGTCAGCCCGGTCGGGCGTTACTCGGACGAAAACCCGGCCAGTGCGCTCCTGCGCAAGAGTTAGAGTCACAAGAAGCGAAGACAACAACAGGACGAGTAAACCACGGTTCTTCATTCATTCCCTCCTCTCGAGCGCCAGGGGTGCCAAGGACGCGAATCATCAGCTTTTGTCCTGGACGACCAAGCGCCGAGCCTAGTATGTCTCCTAACGTGGAATACCGACAAGAGCACCCTTCTGGCGCGGTTTGACCACCGCCACAATTTACGCGCCCTGCGGAAATACGGACAACGGAGGGGACCCGTATGCAAGGCTCTTGGTAGTTGGTGGAGATGATGGGACTCGAACCCACGACCTCCTGAGTGCGATTCAGGCGCTCTTCCAGACTGAGCTACATCCCCACCGTTGGAATACAGCATTGTACCTGAAAAGGATGGCGAAAAGGAATGAGGATTTCAGTCGGATCAGTAGTCGCCTTACCATCCGTGTAATCCGTGTTATCCGTCCTATCCGCGGGTATGAAAGCCCGCGGATAGGACGGATAACACGGATTACACGGATGATTTCAGTTCGCAACAATTCAAGGCGCAATGTATCCTGTAATTGGGGTGTTACAATAGCTTTTCCGGCAAGCAGAGAGGGTGATCGCTGTCCGGGGAGACGGTCCGCCGGCTTTGGCTGGCGGAATCG
>DAOTAI010000441.1:0-442 GCA_035593865.1 Acidobacteriota bacterium | reverse complement strand
AACACCGCAGGGCAGCGTGCTTCCTAACAGGAAGGAGGGGCAACCCTACGGAAAGTGCCACAGAAAAGATACCGCCGCGGGGCAGAATGCCTCGAGGTAAGGGTGAAAAGGTGAGGTAAGAGCTCACCGCTTCGGCGGCGACGTCGAAGGCAGGGTAAACCCCACGTGGTGCAAGACCAAATAGGCTCCGCTCGAGCGTGCCCGGCTCTTTCGTCCGCAAGGACGAAGGCGGAGCGGGTAGGTCGCTTGAGAACCGGGGTGACCCGGTTCCTAGAGGAATGATCACCGCCTTGAAAAAGGTACAGAATTCGGCTTATATCTCTGCTTGCCGGAAGAAATGCGCCAGCCGCTCGCAGATTGCCGCCAGCTGACTGTCGGCGTGAGCACTCCGATGAGCGAAAAGCCAACCGGCACTCTGACCGACATTCCGGGGATCAAAGTC
>DAOTAI010000440.1:0-4308 GCA_035593865.1 Acidobacteriota bacterium | reverse complement strand
CACCTGCCACGGATTTTTCATTGCGCTCGAACCGTGGCGGATTTTGACGCCCAACTATAAGTAGACAGCAAAACCGCCGCATATGCTGTCACCAGGCTACAAACGCGGCACTTTTCAACACAAGGACCAAGAAATGAAAACACTCATCATCGCAGTTGCACTTTCAATGATCGCCGGCCAAGTGTTCGCCACCGGCAAGGACCATCACGGCAACCATGGAAACAATAACGGGCCGAAGAACGGCGGCAGCACTGCCAACTCTTCCAGTGCCTCCGGGGCGTTTTCGGCAGCAGGCGCGGTCGCTGGCGCGGCTTCGATCAGTGGCGCTACCGGCGGCACATCCAGCGCCTCTGGCGGTCAAGGCGGGGCAGGCGGCAGTGCGGCAGGCGGTACCGCCGTCGCGTCGGTTGGCGCCATGAGCTTCAACTTCACCTCTCCCGCCGGTTCGACCGGATCAAATGGTACGTCTACCTCCTTCGTACAGCACGACTACAGCGGTGTGCCGAACAATACCCCGGCAATGGGCAACAGCTACATCAGCACGAGCAACTCTTGCGATGGTGCAGTTGGCGCGTCGCTTGTTCTTCCAGGTTTCGGCGGCAGCGTGTCTGCGGCTACGCTTCGCATGATGTGCGAGGGCCGGCTGAACTCCCAAGCGCACAAGGCACTCGGACAAGAGGACAAGGCTCGCCTCACGATGGAGGTTGTGCAGGAGTACGCCTGCGAGGAAGATGCCAAGTGGGCCAAGATCGCCCGCAAGAAGGGACTGTGCGCACCGGCTGACGAAGCCGCTGCCGTAGCCCAGACAAACCCGGCGTTCAACTCGAAGTAAGATCAATGGGGTGAATGCGCAGGCTGATGCGCACAGATCTGGAAGTCTAGTATTAAGTGCTCTAACCGTTCCAGCGGGGCTTGAAGTAACCGATATAAGCCGGAGATCAGCGCCGGCCACCCCACCATAACTGTCTGGACGAACACGTTATTTGGTGGTAATATGAACACATACGGTCAATTCCAACCGTACTATTTTCTTGGAGGCTCAACATGAATCCACTTACTGCATCCCCCGCACCTTCCCGCGATCACTACGAAACAGGCTTGATTGGCGAGGAACTCTTGCCGAAGGGGAAGGTTCGCGAATTCCGGCTGTGGGCAACACGCCCTTGGACAGCGGAGCGCGCTATTCCCTACATCCTGGCCGGCGGTCGCTTCGACTTCAACACTGCCGATTTCGTGGAAGGTCACCTTCCCAAGGCCAAGCAAGCTCAAGACATTCGTGACCAACTTCTTCTCACGAGGCTTCCCGATGCCGCGTAAACCTTCCATCACCCCGAACAAGCACCTGCATACGACCATCCCTGCGGATCTCGCAGCTCGCCTTGACCTGTTCCTCTGGTCAGAAGCCGAGGGTCGAGTTCCCCAGGGAGCTTATCAATCCTTCATTTGCGATTCGATCAGGGACTTTTTCAGCAAGCGCACCATCGACGTAGCACCCTACATCCCTTCAGCAACCATCGGTCAATATCTCATCACCGGAACCCCTGAAACCCTTCGCGCAGTTATCGCCCACCTTCAAGGAGCAAATGCAGCATGACTTCCCCTGAACTCAACGCAAAAATTTCCGTCTGGCGTCAAGCGGCCATCGACGGCACCCTTTCCCAGGAAGATCTCCGGGAAGCCATCGAAGCTCTTCGCGGCGACCGTCGCTCCGCTGCCGTCGCTTCCGACAAATCCCGTCGTGCAAAGGCGGTTCGCGAAATACCCTCTGCCGATGACCTGTTGGCTGAACTTGGAGAACTGTAATGGCACACCAACTTAGCATTCATAACGTCAAGTCCGTTCGGGAAGAGTACACCACTCTCCAAACCCTGAATGTCGCTGTTCGTCGCATCATTGTTACAGATTACAAAGGTGTTGATTGCACCATTGTCCTCTTCGGCTGTAACGGAAGTCGCCTCGACCTTAAATCTAACCCGGTGGATCAAGTCTAATGTCCTACATTCGCCCTCCCTTCCCTAGGGTTCTCGACTCCACCATCATCGCATCCTTTCGCTCGTGCCCCCGTAAGATGCAACTCGCTTACCTCGATCACTACAAGCCGAAAACCCCTTCCGTCCACCTTCACGCCGGGGGTGCTTACGCTGCGGGTCTGGAGGCCGCACGGGAAGCGTTCTATCTCGACGGAAAACCTTCAAGCGAAGCCATCGAAATTGGCCTAGGTGCTCTGATGAAATTTTACGGTGACTTCGAGTGCCCGGAGGATTCCGCCAAGTCCCTTCCCCGCATGATGGGAGCTTTCGAGTTCTACTTCGAGCGCTACCCGATGGAGTCTGATAATGCCATCCCCGTCACTCTCCCCGGCGGTAAGCGAGGGATTGAATTCTCTTTCGCAGAGCCGATTGATGAAGTGCATCCGGAGACGGGAGATCCAATCCTTTACGTGGGTCGCATGGACATGATTTGCGACTACGCTGGCGGCCGCTTCGGGGAGGACGATAAAACCACTTCCTCCCTCGGCGCATCCTGGCCGAAGCAGTGGGATCTCCGCTCACAATTCACTGGTTACTGTTGGGGTGCTGAGCGCGCAGGCTTCCCCCTCCAGGGCTTTCTTGTCCGGGGAGTCTCCATCCTCAAGACCAAATACGACACCATGCAGGCGATCACATACCGCCCCGCCTGGATGATCGAGCGCTGGTATGAGCAACTTCTCCGCGACGTTCGCCGCCTCAAGCAGCAATGGGAATCCGGCATCTTCGATTATTCCCTCGATCACGCTTGCACAGAATATGGCGGGTGCGAATTCCGTCAGGTCTGCCTGAGCAAAGATCCGACGCCCTGGCTGGAAGGTTCCTTCACCCGCCGCATCTGGGACCCGGTTAATCGTAAAGAAACTCCTGTGGGGATCTAACGTGTGGACGCTTCTTCTGGAAACTCAACTGTCCTTTACCTGGAAGGTTCCCGCCCCGTCGGTGAGCGAGAAGTTTATTGCTGCGGATATTCCCCTACCCCAGGGGTTTCCGTCTCCGCCTACTGGCCCCACACCGCTTATTTCTGTCCCGTGTGTGGAGAGGTCTGGGGCCGTGCAATCTATCAGCATCACTTCTCGTACTCCCCCATACCGAAAAACTCCTGGGTGGTGGAAACTCGTCGATGCGTTAAGCATGGTGATGGGACATTCCTGACCGGACAGCCGCTCGAACACACAAGCCACAAACTTCTAACTCGCGAACTCCTCGCACTTCTGGAAAACTATCATGACTGACACCACCCAAGCCACTACCCTCATGGGACCGAAGATCCTTCTCGAAGGCCCTTCCGGAACCGGCAAGACCCACGCCCTAGGAACCCTCGTAGATTGGGCGGCAGCTCAGAAACCAGCTCTCCCTGTTTTCGTCCTATTCACCGAAAACGGCCTGGAGTCCCTTCTCGGATACTGGCGCGATCACGGGAAGGAAGTTCCCGCCAACCTTCACTGGCACGTCGCAATGACGAAGAGTCTGACCCTCGCCTCTCTCCTCGACGGCGCGGACAAAGTTGGCAAGCTCTCTTATGAAGCCCTCACGAAAATGCAGGACGGGGGGCGGAGCGCGAACAACGCTTTCTACAAGATCCTCGCGGCATGCTCCAACTTCCCTGACGATCGCACCGGAGAAAAGTTTGGTCCCGTCGATTCCTGGGGTTCCGACAAGATCTTCGCAATCGACTCCCTCTCTGAACTTGGGAACGCTGCAATGAAGATGGTCATCGGGAACAAGCCAACTGCAGCCCCCGCCGACTACGGAGTCAGTCAGAACAACCTGATGAATTTCCTTCGTCTCTGCACTCAGGGCATCGCCTCCACCTTCGTCATCACAGCGCACGTTGATCGCCAGACAGATGAAATCACCGGCGGCATCAAGCTCATGACAAAGGCCATCGGGAAGGCAATGGCGAATGACATCCCGCAGCTATTCTCCGATGTAATCTATGCAGTCCGGGAGGGCGCGAACTGGTATTGGGACACTGCCGCGGGAAACGTCGACGTGAAAACCCGTTCCCTTCCGATTTCCTCCAAGATCAAACCCGACTTCGCGCAGATCATGGACAAGTGGGTTATCCGGAAAACCGGCAACAAGTCATAAAGGCCAAGGGTCCTTCTACCCGAGTAAACTTTCATCAAACCGCAACACAAACCAAGGAGCAACATCATGTCTTTTGACGTATCTGCATTCAATCCCGAAGCCTTCCTCGACGCTACCCTCACCGATCCGACCGAAAAGCGCAAGCCTCTTCCCGTTGGCGACTACACCGCGATCATCGGAGCTGTCA
>DAOTAI010000439.1:0-4324 GCA_035593865.1 Acidobacteriota bacterium | reverse complement strand
AAAGCGGTCATTGTTGTGTACGTTCCCGGCGGCAGCGGTCCATATATCTTCGACGGCCGTCCCTATATGCGAAATGGCCCGACCACCATCAGGATGCCCCGCGAAGAGTATGAACGGCGACTATTGGAGCGGTTACACGCCACCCAGCGCTGGGAGAATCAGCCGGTTCCTGATGAGGTGACGATCAACGACCTGGACGCCGAGGAGATCCAAACTACTCTGGGCAATGCCATCCAGCTGGGGCGTCTGGAATCCACGATCCGACGGGACACTGAATCCATCTTGCGAGGCCTGGAGCTTATCCACGAGGGTAGGTTGCTCAACGCTGATGATTACCTGGAAATTACCAACCCGGGCACGTTTCACTTCGGTATCACGCCGGAGAAGCTCACCCGGCCCCATGAATCCAAACCCTGGAACCCGATCATTGCCAACGTCTTCTACCGCGCTGGGATCGTCGAGCGCTGGGGCTCAGGCACCCTGAACATTCTCGACTGGTGCAGGGAAAACGGGAATCCACCGCCCGCCAGTAACCGGGGACCTTGGTCCCAAGTCTGTCCCAAGTCTGTCCCAAATGACATCTTCATTGCCTTGCTTGAAACCGCAAACAATCCTGTATCGATAGAGGCTTTGATGAAGGTCGCAGAACAGACAAACAGGACCCGGTTCCGCAAAACCATCTTGCGTTCATTACTGGATGCTGGCCTTATTGAGATGACCATCCCGGACAAGCCACGTAGCAGCAAGCAGCGGTACTGGCTCACCGAAAAAGGGCGCCACTTTTTGAAAGAGATCCGTGGAGGAGATGATGCTGATGAGTAAGCACCGGACGCAGGACCAACAAAGCGTGTTCTATCTCGAAAGGCCTGCGACCGTAAACTCGGGACCCGTGACCTGTTTAGGGATGACCTTTGAAAATGACGAGGTACGGCGGGAGCACTTCCTCGGTTTGTTACGAGAAGGACTGGAGGAGCTCCACGCCAAGCTCGGCGGAGTGCCCTTTACGACTGTGGAAGAGGTCGTGGAGCAGATGAAGTTGATAGAAAAGTGGCCGATGGGAGATGATGCGTGTCTCCGTGAGCTCGCAGAGCGCATGCGCAAAGCGCACCGCAAAGAGCCAGAGAAAGACTTGCTGCAACTGTGGAAGGATCAGATCGGCTTTCCGCACGGCTCTATCGGTGACATCTTAAATCTCTCCGATCCGCCGTATTACACCTCATGCCCAAATCCGTTCATCAAGGACTTCATCAACCACTACGGCAAGCCTTACGACCCGAACATGCCCTATAGCAGGGAGCCATTTGCGGCGGACATAAGTGAGGGCAAGAACGACCCCATCTACAACGCCCACTCCTACCACACCAAGGTGCCACACAAAGCCATCATGCGCTACATCCTGCACTATACCGAGCCGGGAGATCTGGTTTTTGACGGCTTCTGTGGGACGGGCATGACCGGCGTGGCGGCTCAGCTTTGCGGTGATCGCAAGGCAGTGGAGTCGCTTGGCTACAAGGTGGACGATGAGGGCGTCATCTATCGACAGGAAGAAGAAACAGACGAGACCGGCAAGATCCGCGAAGTCTGGAAACCCTTCTCCAAACTTGGACCGCGCTACGCGGTGCTAAACGATCTCTCGCCTGCTGCCACCTTTATCGCCTACAACTACAACACGCCCGTGGACGTGCAAGCCTTCGAACGCGAGGCAAAGCGAATTCTCGCGGAGGTAGAAAACGAATGCGGGTGGATGTATGCGACGCTGGCCAACCTCAAGGCGGGCGAAGCAGAAGCATGGGCGGAAAAGCTACGGACTTGCAGGAGTACAGAAAAAGCCCGCGAGCTCGTTCGCGCTATCTCTGGTCGCGGCCAGATCAATTACACCGTCTGGTCGGACGTTTTTGTTTGCCCGGAATGTACTCAGGAACTGGTCTTCTGGGAAGCCGCAGTGGACAAGCAGGCGGGCAAGGTGCATGATGAGTTTCCCTGCCCGCACTGCGGCGTGATGCTTTCGAAGCGCACCATGGACCGGGCCTGGGTTACGAAGTACGACAAGGCTATCGGTCAGACCATCCGCCAGGCAAAGCAGGTGCCGGTGCTGGTCAATTACAGCGTCGGTAAGAAACGCTACGAAAAGGCACCCGATGCTTTCGACTTGGCGTTGATCGAGAAGATCGAGGAGCTGGACATCCCTTACTGGTTTCCGACGGACCGCATGCCGGAGGGATACAACACGGAGCAACCGAAGGTCTCGCATGGCCTCACCCACGTGCACCATTTCTATACGAAGCGGAATCTTTGGGTGTTGGGGGCGCTGCGAGCGACAGCCAGAGGCGCACACAGGATCTCGCAGCTTATTTCTTTGTTAATTGAGGCCTATGATCTCACTCACAGCACACTCATGACTAGACTGATCTTTAAATCTGGAGGAAAGAAGCCAGTTCTTACGGGGTATCAGTCTGGGACACTGTATGCGAGTTCGCTCCCAGTAGAGAAGAATATCGTAAATGGAATCAGTAACATGAAATTGGACCTTTTTAAAGACTGTTTCTGTAAAGTTGGATTGTTGGAGCTGGCAGAAACCATGAGTTCCTCGTGGGCCGGCGTCTGCGGAGACAGCGTCGATTACATCTTCACCGACCCTCCTTTCGGTGGCAATCTGATGTACTCGGAGCTGAACTTCCTCTGGGAAGCCTGGCTCAAAGTCTTCACCAACAACAAGCCCGAGGCGATCGAGAACAGCGTCCAGGGCAAGGGGCTGCCGGAATATCAGCGGCTCATGACAGAGTGCTTCAAGGAATACTATCGTGTGCTCAAGCCGAGCCGGTGGATGACGGTGGAGTTTCACAATTCCAAGAATGCTGTCTGGAACGCCATTCAAGAAGCACTCCAAACCGCCGGCTTTGTCATCGCTGATGTGCGCACGCTGGACAAGAAGCAGGGCTCGTTTAAGCAGGTCACCAGTGCCAATGCGGTGAAGCAGGACCTGATCATCTCCTGCTACAAGCCTAACTACGGCCTTGAGGAGCGGTTTAAGCTTGAGGCCGGCACCGAGGAAGGGGTGTGGGATTTTATACGCACGCATCTACGGCAACTTCCCGTTGCCGTTGTGCGAGGTTCGGGGTCTGAAGTGCGTCAGGAAGGAAAAAACGCACCACGCACTACGCACGGCGCACTGGAGATAGTTACCGAAAGGCAAAATTATCTCCTTTACGACCGCATGGTGGCCTTCCATGTCCAGCGGGGCGTGATGGTGCCCCTTTCTGCGGCTGAGTTCTATACCAGGCTTGCTCAGCGCTTCCCGGAACGTGACGGGATGTATTTTCTCCCCGATCAGGTGGCGGAGTACGACAGGAAGCGCATGAAGGTGAAGGAGGTCCTTCAGCTTACGTTTTTCGTTACTGATGAAGCATCCGCCATCCAGTGGCTCAAACAGCAACTCTTCAAGAAACCGCAGACCTTCCAGGAACTCCATCCGCAGTTCCTCAGGGAGATCAGCGGCTGGCAGAAGCACGAGAAGCCGCTCGAACTGATGGAACTGCTGGAACAGAACTTCTTCCGTTACGATGGCAAGGGGCCGATTCACGCGCAGATAGTTTCATGGCTCAAACAGAGCGATGAGATGCGCACGATGATCCGCGAAGAAATCGAAGCCGGACGCGCCCATGAGGAAAACGGAGCGCTGCATTTTATCTTACTCAGTCCCCAGTCCTCAGTTCTCATCAATCGTGCGAAGGACCGCTGGTACGTCCCGGACCCGAACAAAGCCAGCGACCTGGAGAAGCTCCGTGAACGAGCCCTTCTTAAGGAATTCGAAGACTACCGGACTTCCAGTCAGAAGCGTCTGAAGGTGTTCCGCCTCGAGGCCGTCCGCGCCGGGTTCAAGAAGGCATGGCAGGAGCGCGACTACGCCACCATCATCACTGTAGCGCGCAAGATCCCCGAGAACGTCCTCCAGGAAGACCCCAAGCTCATCATGTGGTATGACCAGGCGTTGACGAGGACTGAGGGATGAGTGCTGAGCACTGAGTTAAAGCAGGACGGAGGTGAAAGGACTGAGGACTGAGCTATGGCAAAGATTGAGCGATTTGAGGATTTGATCGCCTGGCAGAAGGCGCGGGAACTCACACGAGCCATATATGAGGCAACGCAGCAAGGGGCCTTTGCAAAGGATTTTGGGCTGACTGGTCATGTTCGGCGAGCTGCGGTTTCGATCATGTCAAACATTGCAGAAGGCTTCGATGGTGGGCGCGGGGAGTTCCACCAGTTTCTTTCAACGGCCAAGGCATCCTGCGCCGAGGTCCGTTCGCAGCTCTACAT
Source organism: Acidobacteriota bacterium (assembly GCA_035593865.1). Classification (GTDB taxonomy): domain Bacteria; phylum Acidobacteriota; class UBA6911; order RPQK01; family RPQK01; genus RPQK01. The sequence goes on along the minus strand of DAOTAI010000439.1, from coordinate 10 downwards.
AACACTTGAT
>DAOTAI010000438.1:0-4343 GCA_035593865.1 Acidobacteriota bacterium | reverse complement strand
AGCCCGACCACCGGGAAAGTGGGGACATCAGATTCGTCCAGTTGCAAAAACGCCAGACGCGTGGAATCCGGACTCCACCAGAAGGCTTTATAATTGCCACGGCCGTAAAGTTCTTCCTGGTAAACCCAATCGAGGATGCCGTTCAGAAGTCGGTCGCTCCCGTCCCTGGTTAACCGCCTTTCCCGCCCGGTCTCCAGGTCGGCGACATAGAGATCGTTTTCCCTGACAAACGCAATCTTCTTGCCATCGGGACTGAACTCCGCTTCCTTCTCAAGGCCTGAGGTGTTGGTTAATCGTCTCGCCTCGCGGCGGGCAAAATTGTAGTAGTAGAGATCACTATCCAGATACAGAAACAGTGCGGATTCGTCCGGACTGAGCGTAAAATTGCCCTGGGTGGCACGTCGCGCCGTATTTGGCGTTATTCCGGGCAGTTCCCTGAAGGCCGCTTCCATCTCCTCAACCTGAAACAACGGGCTTTTCTGCCCGGACAAGGCATTGACTTTCACGAGCGGCGCGCGCTGGTCGCCCCGCTCCACGTAGTGCTCTGCATCGCGCAGCCATTGAAACCCGATTAAAGTCGAACCCTCGACGCTGAGTCTTTTATCCGGGTGGTAAATATCCTCCAAAGTCAGGACTTTTTGCTGTCCGAATGACGGGAGAAGAGCAGTTGAAAAAACGACCAACAGGAGCAATTTCTTCATAGGCGGCAATATAACACTCACTTACTTGACTACGAGGACAGGATTGTTCCCTCGGCGGCCGATCTCGACCGGCACACTTCCAAACAGGAACTGGTAAATCGGGGATCGTTCGCTCGGGCCCATCACGATCAGATGATCCGGCTGGGCTTCTCGCAGGATAGTTCGCACGACCGGCCCACGCCGAATGCGAATCGTATGCGGCACGCGAAAGCGTTTGAGCAGCCGGGCGGCATCCTCGCCGAGCGTCATGGCGGTGTTTTCTTCCCAGGGATAGCTGTGAATACACAGCACGTCGACCGAGGTGTTCAAAAGAACGGCCGATCGCAAGGCGAAATCCTGGGCCCTGCGAGCCGACTCCGAGTTGTTCAGGCAAAGCAGGAGCCGATATTGAACGTCGCGGGGATTCTTGACAATCAGGACTGACGGCTCAATGTACTGGATGATCTGTCGAACCAGACGTCCCCCATCGCCGGGAGCGCCCACGATGACCAGGTCGTAGGCAACATCCAGAGTCTCCCTCCGAATGGAGTCGACGACGTCGCCTTCGCGCTCCCGGATCCTGACGTTCTCTCCATGCTGGCCGTAGACATGATACTCATACAGTCCGCGTTTCTCGGCTCTCGGCATGTGCCGCACATCGACACGGCCGTCAATCATCCGAACGAAACCTTCTTCCACCAGCATGCGCTCGATGGCCTTCATCATAGCCGAGTCGACCGTTTCCACCGGCCAGTTCTGAAGCTTCTGCCGCGCTAACTGCGCCTCTTTCCTGAAGTAGGACGAGACCGGACGGCGAACGTAGAGGATAGTGGCATCGGCGCGGAGGGCGGAGGTAATCGCTAAGCCAAAGCGCAGCGTCCCCCGAGATTGTTCTTCGCCGCCGATGCAGATTAGAAAGTGCATAAAGTCAGAAGTAAGCCGTCACGAACGTCCAGTAAAAGTATCCGAAAGCGACAATAGTAAAAAACGCGACGAGCGCCAGCCGCAGCCCTAGTGCCCAGTAATCACTTCTCGGGACCATCCCGCTTCCGTAAACGATGGTACAGGCCGGAGAACTGACAGGAGTGAAATTGGCGTAGCTGGCCCCCGCTACAAGGATCATGCCGAAGACCAGCGGATCACCGCCGGAGATTTGAGCCTGCCTGAGGAAGATCGGACCGAGGAGAGCGATAGCCGGACCGCTGCTGATCACCGCCCCAACCAGCATTGACAGCAGAGTCATTACTCCGACCAATAGCAGACGCCCCCCGACGAAGTCGAATGCTAACAGGAATTGCAGCCGTTCGGCAACCCAGTCGGCCGCTCCCGTTGAGGTCATCCACAAGCCGGTGGAGATTATGGAGGCGTATAGAATGGGTACCCCCCAGTTAACGTCGTGGCTGATATCTTCCCAGTTAAGTACGCCGCTCACCACACACAACAGGACACCGATCAGAGCCACCGGACCAAGCCCCAGGGTGTCGCTGAAAAGCATCCAGAGCGCGACGGTGATCAGCATGATGGTGGCCGTAATCCAGTCTTCGACGCTCAATTGCTGCTGTTGCAACTCGCGTCTCAGGAAAGAGAATGCGTTCGAAAGGCCGCCATGTGATGGACGGTAAAACCGGAAGAGCAGGAAGTAGACTATCGGCAGCTGGATGATGACCAGGGGGTACATTCCCACTACCCATTCCAGGTAGCTCACCCGCAGACCGGATACTTCTTCCCAGTAACTTAACATGATCGCATTACGAGCGCCGCCGGAAGGAGTGCCTACGGAGGCAACAGCAGCTCCAAAAGCGACAGACATCAGGAAGATGACGTGCTGCTTGCTTTCCCGGACCTGGTTTTCCTCCCAGATGCGCACCAGAATCAAGCTGACTGGAAGCATGACGGCTGCCACTGAGTGCTCGCCCATCATCGAGGCCAACAGACCAGCAACAACAACCAAGGACAAGACGGTTAGCCGGACGTTGTCTTTCGTCAGGCGCAGGATAAAAAAGAGAATCCGTTTATCCAGTTGTTGTTTCACGACGGCAACAGCCAACATGAGGGAGCCCAGAATGAAAATCACCGAATCGCTCATGAAGGATTGGGCAACCTGCGCCGGACCTGCTATTCCAAACAGAACTTCGAGAACCGCTATAAGGAAGGAGATCATGGGAAGCGGGATCGGTTCGAAGACAACCAGCAGGATAGTCATGGCGATTATCGCCAGAATTGATTTGCCGGCGGGGGACAGGGTCGTTTCCACGGGAATGAAATGAATAATTAAGGCCACCGCCAGCGCCAGGAACAACCAGCGCCGGTATTCAAGCTGGTAGAGCAAGTATCTCAGCATGATCGCGCGAAAGTGGATGCATCACCATTGTGTCAAGGAGCAAGGATTCAAACAACAGCGGCGCGAGTCGGGCGTGTGTTCCAGCGGATGTCGCGAATAACACGGATTAACACGGATGACGCGGATGGTAAAGTTCGCTTACAATTTGCCTTAGCCCCAGAGGAGGTCAAAACATGGAAAACGTGGCAGAGAAAACCACACCGCCACCGCCGGGTTCGACCGAGCAGCCCAAAGGTTCGCTCTGGAGGTTACAGGGCATCTTCTTTCAACCGACCGAGACCTTTCGCGCAATTGCCAAGAAGCCTACGTGGCTGATTGCGACAATCCTGTGCGTGGTCATCGGCATCGTCGGCTTCATGACAATCATGAACCAGGTGGGGTTTGAAAACCTGGTGATTCGGCAGGCCCAGGCACGAGGCCAGGAAGTCAGCGACGAGCAACTCGAGATGATGAATTCGCCCGCAGTCAGAGCCGTTACGCTCGGCACGATGCTCATTGGAACTCCGATCGTCATGCTCCTGACGGCAGGGCTTCTACTTGCCCTGTTCTGGCTGATCGGATCTGACGTGTCATTCAGTCGGACTTTTTCCGTAGTGGCTCACAGCATGATGGCATTTACCGTGATCTCCACCGCCATCAGCCTAGTGGTTGTCCTGCTTGCCGCAGATCCCACCGAACTGGACGTTCAGAATCTCGTGGCGTCGAATCCCGGCGTGTTGGTGGACTCCGTGGAATCTCCCGTCACATTCGCGCTGCTGTCGTCGATCGATCTCTTTTCGTTCTACTATCTTTTCCTGCTTGCGCTGGGAATGTCGATTGTCGGACGGAAGTCGTTTGGAACCTCGGCTGGAATGGTACTGATGCTATGGGTGGCCTACGTCGCGCTGAAAACCGCCTGGACGGCGCTGGTCACTTGATAAAAGCGGAGGGGCAAACGGGATAAAACGAAAAGCATTTTCCATTTTCCATCGTTCATTTTCCATTTTCCCCGGGGCGAAATTTGACAGATCGATGAAATGGAAAATGGAAAATGAACAATGGAGAGCCAATCGCAAAAATCTTGCTGATTCAGGATTTTGACGCCGAAGGCGTTGCGGACGTGCCTGACCCTTTCAGGCATTCGGCGCTAAAATCAAGGAGTTAATTACAAGAATCAAAGGGCTTGGCGCTGATTCTTGGAATCGGCTCTAAGAAATCGCATTTTGTCCTGATAGGGACAGAGCAAGATAGCCCAGGGTACCGTTTTTCAGTACCCTGGGTCTCGGTTCGTGTGCGATCCGAAGACATGCTTGACAGAACTGTCCGAACACATGGTTGACACT
>DAOTAI010000437.1:0-4358 GCA_035593865.1 Acidobacteriota bacterium | reverse complement strand
ATAAGCCCGGAAATTTTACGTCTTGACAACGAGGGCCCTCATAGAAGGCGGTACTGCGAACCCGGACTCGACTTATCGCCTACTCTCAGCCATTCTGGCTTCTGGCTTCTGGCGCCGGCCGCACGTTAAGGCGCTTCTTCCAGGCGAACGGCTTCTTCCAGGAACTTCATTGCCTCGCCGTCCTGCCCGTTCTTGCTGCACAGAAGAGCTTTTTCTTTGTAAAGGGTGGCCTTGGACTTCTTGTTGTGCACGGCTTTCAGGGCTTCATCCAGGATCTGGTGGGCCAGGGTGTAGTTGCCTTGATCGGACAAAGCAGCGCAGGCGATACGGGCGTGGTCGACCAGTAGATGCTCACGATCAGGCGGGAACTTCAGACTAAGGATTTTTTTCGAAGCGGGTAAAACCTTGTCATATTGTTTGTTCTTGATCAGCAGCATCACGATTTCATGCTGTGCTTCGGCAATACTGCGGGTTTTCTCCCAATCATCCTTCGCCAGCAGTAACGGGTATGAGAGCGACATCATTATGAGGGCAGCAGTCATTATCTTAGCCATTTGAACTACTCCGCCTTGAATGGGTTGTCCTTGGGTCGGCGAGTGTTGTCTCGAAATGGGTTGTAGTTTACGGCGTGGACATTGCCTCCGAACGCCCTGTCCCTTTCCTGAATATAGGTCCGCAGGACCTGCTGCATGGCCCGCGATTGGGACCGGTCGTCGGATGAACCGACCCAGAGCAGAGACCCTGTCGCAAGCACCAAAGCCGCCAGGGCGCCGACAGGCACCCAGACGTTGGGGAACAAAAGGTTGCGAAGAATACCTCGTTTGGGCGGAGCAGTTCGGATGCGGCTCTCAATCCCTGCCCAGGCTCTCGGAGGGGATTCAATAAGCCGCACGTGTGCAACCAGGTTATAAGCGAATAAAAGCGATTGATACTCGGCATTACAGCTCTTGCAGGCGAGAACGTGAGCCTGAATCCTCTTTGCGTCCTCGGAATCTAACTCGCCGTCCATGAGGGCAGTGAGAGATTCAGTATAGATTCGACATTCCATAGTTATCACCGAGATACTGTTTGATCTTGTCCCTCACCTCTACCCGGGCTCTATGGATGTCCGATTTCACCGAGGCGAGGGAGCGTCCCACGATTTCGCTGATCTCCTGATAGGAGAGGCGCTGTATGGCGGAAAGAACGAATACCTGGCGATACTTCTCCGGCAACTCGTTAATTGCTTTCTGGACAACCCTCTCCAACTCCTCCGAAAGGACCCGATCCTCAGGTCCCTTGGATAACGCCGGTAGCTCCGACACACCCGATTCGTTGGAGTCGTGGATGTCGATTGATTCGATTTGCGGTGTCTTACCGCGATACTTTTGAAACACGCTGTTCTGGGCAATGCGAAACAGCCAGCTCTGAAATTTGGTGTTCTCCTTCAACGACTCCAGATTCCTGAAAGCCAAAACAAACGTGTCCTGCATCAAATCCTCGGCCTCTTCGCGGGAACCGGTCAGTCGGAATATATAGTTGAGGATCTTCTTTCCATACAGACCGTACAACTCCGAAAAGGCTTCAATGTCTCCGCCTTTGGCGGCGTCTACCAGAGAATCGAGACGTGCCGCTTCCTTCTCAGGATCCGTCCTTCGACTACTGGCTGCTTTATGTTCCTTTTCTTTCACTATTGATTGGGGGCGGCCGGAAAAGTTGCAAATCCGGCGGCCTCTAAACCTTTATTTAGGGTCGTAGTGTATCTTCACTTCGTACTTTTTGCATAGCTCATCGGCGGCGCTCGCAACGACTTCGAGCTGTTTCCTGGCCTTGACCTGCCGAATAATGGTTTCTCGGACGTCCGAAAAACTCTTCTGAACAGCCGGTCGCTTCTCGGTCACCTTGATCACCTGCCAGCCCAGTGGGGTCGCGAAAGGTTCGCTGACCTGGTTAGGTTCCAGAGCCAGGGCCATCCGCAGAACCTCGGGTTCCTTGTGGCCCGGCTTGATCCACCCAATGTCGCCGCCGGCTCTCCTGCTGATGCCATCGGTCGATTCCTCACTGGCTAGCTTCTCAAACGGAACGCCTTCGGCCAGCGCTTTGGATACTTCGTCCGCCTTTTCCCTGGTCGGCAGGAGAATACGGCTGACCCGGGCCTGTCCGGGCGACTGAAACTTGTCCTTGTGCTCTTCGTAGAACTGCTTTGCCTCTTCCTCGGAAACCTCGATCCCCCTAAGCAGTCGCTGCTGATAAACCTCATAAAGTATACGTCTTCTAAACATCTCGAGCCGTTTTTGGACGGCGGGTTCTTTGTCCAGTCCCTGAGCCTGGGCTTCTTCGGAAAAGGCGACTATTTGCATCCAGTTCGATATAAGTTTATGTCTCTGCTCCGGCGTAAGCTTCTCCCTGTCGACGCTCGGAAGCAACTCCAAAAGCAAATCCCAATCGTCCTCCGTCAGCTGGTAACCCCTCATCTCGGCCAAAGGGGTTGCGCTCGTGGGTTCAGGTTGCGCTGAATCGATGTCCTGACTCCGAGCGACCCAGACCGATGCCAGCAGGATAGTGGAAAAACAGACGAAGTTATACATCCTCAAAGATATCCTCCGCTTAAAGAAGTCCTAGGATATCAGAAATGGTGGCGCAGGTCAGAACCGGCTCGGTTTCTTTTTTTGGGAACTGTTGAGCCTGCTCGACGTGTAATTGCGATAGAGGAGATAAGAAAATGATAAAACAAAACTTACTCTTCCTGATAGTTGCCGCGATGCTGGCCCCGGTCTCTGCCCGCGCCCAAGTGGCGATCTTCGAGCAAGAAGGAGGAGGTTATATCGGCGTCGTCATTCGTGATGTTACCCCCGAAGATGTTTCAGAACTCAAGCTCGAGAAAGAAGCGGGCGTTTACGTTCGTGAGGTGGAGGAGGATAGTCCCGCCGAAAAGGCGGGAATCGCGGCTAAGGACGTGATTATCGAGTATGGTGGAATCCCGGTCCGCAGTTCGCGACAATTTCGAAGGCTCGTACTGGAGACGCCGCCCGGTCGCGAAGTCGCGCTGAACCTGGTACGCGACGGGCAGACGGTCAGCAAGACCGTCCGGGTGGCCGAGCGCAGTCCCAGGCGGCCGGGCCGCCCTTTCGGCTTCCGGCTGCCGGAACGATTCGAAGATTTCCGGTTTGAGATACCCGAGTTTTACGAGCGAGGGCGTCGGTACATTTTCAGGTCGGAACGATCCCGGCTGGGAATTCAGGGAATGAACCTCAACGACCAGATGGCGGAATTCCTTGGTGTTCCTGAGAAACAGGGAGTACTCGTTCTTGAGGTTCACAGCGATAGTCCCGCCGAAAAGGCCGGTCTCAAGGCCGGGGATGTCATCGTCTCAGTTAACGGAAAGGCCGTGAAAACCCTTTCCGGCCTCTCCGAGGAACTGGAAGAGGGCGCCAGTCAGCGGTTGGAGATCATTCGGGATAAGCGGAAACAGGTGGTTGAAGTGACAATCCCTCGAGCTAGAGGACGTCGAAGTCCGTCAGACAGCGAGCCCGTCAGACGACTGTAGGCCATTGCGACGCTCCTTTCCGACGGCGGTTTTGGCGTCCTTGGACTGCGTGAGTGCACCGACCGGTGTATCCACGTTTTTGTGGAAAAGTCCGTGGAAAAATTCCCCGGTTGCTTCCTAACAGTCTGTCAAATCTTGCGTTTCAGCATTTTGCATATGTCTTGTGCAGGGATATAAGTCTAAACGGCACAATGGGTTGCGGGTAAGGGCCGGCATCGGCGCAGGATGAACCGGGTGTTGCCTGACCGGCCCTCTCCCTCTCATCCCCTGTCGCGCGATTTATGTTTTGCCTGGCCTGGACCGCCAGCCTGACCAGCGCTCGAATGTCCGTGCCTTGAAAAACCCGACCTCCCACTTCAACTGTATAAAGCATTTCTCCTCCTGATAAAGCGCTTCGTATCAGTATTTGCGCATCAACCCGACCACGACTCCCTGCACTTGCACCCGGCTTTCTTCCAAGACCATAGGCTCCAGAAGCGAATTGGCCGGCTGCAGGCGGATGCGAGCACCTTCACGAAAATACTTCTTTAGAGTTGCTTTTTCGCCGTCGATCAGGGCTATCACGATTTCTCCGTTGTTGGCCTGTTGTCGGTGCTCCAGTATGACGTAGTCTCCATCTTGGATGTGCTCGTCGACCATAGAGTCGCCGCTTACCCTCAAAACATAGTTGTTCTTACCCGTCAAGAAAGTGTCTGGCACCGCAATCTCTTCGGGGGAATTGATTGCCTCCACGGGGCGGCCGGCGGCCACACGGCCGAGCAACGGAAGCGTGGCGCGGCGGTTGGTGCTCTCGACCAACTGTATCGAGCGCGCCTGTTTGCTTAGCCGGCGA
>DAOTAI010000436.1:0-4364 GCA_035593865.1 Acidobacteriota bacterium | reverse complement strand
GTATCAGGCGCTGAGACTGAGCGAAGGCGGGGCTGCTGAGGATTCTCTCCAGTTCCTCGTGAACCATTTCACGAGGAATGTCTGATGGCGCCGAGGAAGCTGTGTCTAAATCTGTCTGAATCCGCGATTCGTTGGACATGGCACGGCGCCCCCGGGTTCCCGCATGAATGGTACTCCGAGCGAAAGAAGGATTTCAACCGGAGCTGAGCTTACCGTACTTACCGGTCGAGATCGCGAGCCTCCTGGCTCATCGGCCGTGCGGTCTCCTTGTCGGGATTGACAGCCCAGACAAAATGACTGACCCGTCCCGCAGCTTTTGACTCCGCCAGAATATGAACAAAGTAAACGCCCTCTCCCTTAGGAATGACCTGATACTCTACGAAACGGTATTGATCCAGATCCCCGGCGACTAACCGGCGGGCTGCGAGAGATTTCTCGCGTAGAACATCAAAAGCCTTTTGCTCCTTGGCCAGGTCTTCGGGTTCTCGAAGCAGCTTAGGTTTGGCGCCCGATTCTGTGTCCGCGGCCGAAGGTTTGGCGCGAGTTGATTCCGGAGCCGCTGCTTGGGCGCGGGGCTGAGATGCACGGTCGGGGGATTGCTGAACCTGTGGATTTTCGGTATCGGTTCCAGGCGGATCATTTACCAGACCAGCCCGATCGGCCAAATCAAGCGGCGGGACAGGTGGAGGTTCGGCCATAGGAACCGGGGGTTTGTTCTCTTCGTACAGCTCTGCAACCCGGGACGGATATGAACGGTAGACCATTACACTGCCGACCACGGTCACGGTTATGGCGAGCAGCACTAGGAGCCATGCCGGAATACGCCTGATGGTCTTGGATTCGGCGGCAAAAACATCCTGAACCAGCGAAGGACTGCTCGCTTCCCCCCCTCCTTCTCCTTGGCTTTTATGTTCTGTCGTTGTCTTTTTTTTCGGGACCGAAGAGGAGAAAAGTTCATCAACGAGCGAGGGACGGTCAGAGGCGGCAGCCGGTCTGTGGAGAGAGACGTCGTGGTGACCACCGATCTCTTGCATCAGCGGATCTGGGAAAAAATGATTTCTCAAAACCAGGTAAGCCTGGGCGATCAGGTGGCGCTGCTCTTCGGCTTCTCGCACGAGGCGCTCATTGCCCTCAAATTGTTTGGGATCCCAGGTGTCTCTCGCGTCGTAGAAGGCCTGCTGGATGGCCGACCACGAGGCGTCCGCCGACACCTTAAGAATGCGGCAGGCTTGCTCGATCTCGTCTTTGTTTTCGTCTTTCATCGGTTGAGGCTATCAGTATAGCAGGGAGGGCAGTGGCGGGATTCTGGAGAAGAGCAGCAATCTTTTTTACCTGACTGTGCTGGCCGATCAGCCAGGATATCCGCCGGGGCCAGGTGGTGGTTGAGCCCCGCTCAGTCCGATCATCGCAGCTTGACGGATTCACTCGAACAACGGTACCGTGATGACCTCTAAATCGCGCGCTCGTTGTTTGGAGGAGGAGAAAAACATGTCCCGTTGGAAAGGTATCTTCTTTGGATGTCTGATTGTATTGGGATTGGCCGGATTCGTGACTCCTGTGACGGCCGGAGAGCCGATTGATCTGTTCAATGGCAAGGATCTGACCGGCTGGAAAGCTTTTCTGGCCGATCAATCCGTGCCAATGACGGACGTCTGGAGTGTCAAAGACGGCTTGCTGATATGTAAGGGAGAGCCACTCGGTTATCTCTATACCGACAGGGATTTTACCGATTTCCACTTGATAGTAGAGTGGCGCTGGGCGCCGGGGAAAGAGCCGGGTAACAGTGGCGTCTTGATGCGAATCAACGGTGAACCGAAACCCATACCGCGCGCGATCGAAGCCCAGTTAAAGAGCGGAAGTGCCGGGGATCTTTACGGGTTTCACGGCATGAAAATCGACGGCGACCCAGCTCGAACCAGGCGGACCCCCAACCACCAACTGTTGGGAGACATGATCGGAGTAACGAAGACCCAGGCCAATGAAAAGACGCCCGGCGAGTGGAACCGTTACGAAATCACAATCAAGGGTCCGAACGTAACCGTGCTGGTGAACGGAAAACAAGTAAACGAAGCACGAGATTGTGAAGTTGCGGCCGGTCCGCTCGGCCTTCAGTCCGAGGGTGGAGAAATCCATTTTCGGACGGTCAGGCTGACGCCCTGGACTAGTAGTCACTAAACGCCGCGGCGCGGAGGATCCAAAAGAGGCAGGAAAGGATCAAGCCCCTTGTTATCTGACCACGGCTTGGGGGAGGGCCATGCCATGTGGCGAGTGTCGGAGACGGTTCTTTTGTTTATTGCGCTGCTTTTGACCGGCAGAGGAATGTGGGCGCACGCTCAAGTTTCCGATCGAGAGCCTGAGGGTTTGCGTTACACCTATTCATTCGACACGACACTCGAAAGCAAGTACATATGGCGGGGACAACGCCTGACCGATGGCTGGAACCTTCAATCCTCGGGAACTTTCGGTGCGAATGGTTTTTCCGTCAATTTATGGGCCAAACTGGATCTTGAAGCCGTCAGCGAGGGAGACAGGCGCCTGTTAGGAGAGAATCCCGAGGCCCTGGATACGACGGGAAAGGGTCTGCAAGGGAGGTTTTCAGAAGTAGATCTGATGTTTTCGTACGTGAGACAGCTGGCGGGCATGACTTTCGAGGCAGGCATGGTCTCTTACGTCATGCCTTACAATCTCGACTCATGCCCTTCGACGACCGAGGTCTACGCGCGCCTGGCCCTCGATCCTCTGCCTCTGGCCCCAGCGGTCAGCGTCAATGTCGATGTCGACGAGAGTCGTGAACGAGGGGGCTCCGGACTTTATGTTGATGTTGCGGCAGGCCATTCGCTGCCTCTTTCCGGCAGCCGCTTCAAGTCGGTCGATATTTCAGGGAGACTGGGCATCGCCGGGTCTGGTTTTGCGCGTTACTGCTACGACTCCGAGAAATCGGGCCCTCACGATCTCAGTCTCTCTTTAAGCCTGCCGGTCGAGATTAGCGACGGCTGGTCTTCGACGTTCTTCCTCAGCTGCAGTTCGTTGATCGGGCGCTTTCGAGACTTTCAATACGTGAATCCTCGCGACCTACACCGTGGCAGCGCCGGTTCACCTTCCTCCTACGCAGATACAATCTGGGGCGGAATCGTGATCGCCTTTGAACCGTGACCCAACCGTAACCCGTAAGAACGACGGAAAAGTAGGAGAAGAAAAACCGAAATGATGACTCGCCACAAAATGGCGAGCGTGCTAGTCTCTGCTGGTGGTAATCGATGGCTGGGACTATCCGATAATTCTCACGGTTGGGGTGTTTGCCGGCATGGTCAACTCAGTGGCGGGCGGGGGAACGCTCATTACATTTCCCACGCTTGTCTGGCTGGGCCGGGATCCGATCCTGGCGAACGCTACCAACACTCTTGCCCTCTGGCCGGGTTCTGTCGCCGGCATGCTCGGCTTCCGGCGTTATCTGCAAGGAAGCCGCAATTGGCTCGTGCTTTTGTCCATCCCCTCAGTTCTGGGAGGCGTTTTCGGCGCATTCCTGCTTCTGCAAACCCCATCTGAGACATTCTCCTACATCGTGCCTTATCTGATCCTTGTGGCTACGTTGCTGCTGGCCCTTCAAGAGCCTCTTCAGCATTTGCTGCTTACGAATCGTTCCCACAATGAAACCCGCCTGTGGTGGGCAGGTGCCTTGTTTTTTCAATTTCTCGTCGCCGTTTACGGCGGGTACTTCGGCGCTGGAATCGGCATCATGATGCTGGCGGTGCTTGGTCTTCTCCGTCTGACCGACATTTATCAGATGAACGGCCTGAAGAACTTCTTTGCCTTTTGCATTAACGGAGTCGCGGCTGTCTACTTCGCCGCTGCCGGATCGGTCTCCTGGGTGGATGCGACAGTGATGGCGGTGGGTGCGATCGCTGGTGGATACGGCGGCGCCAGCCTGGCTCAAAAGCTGGGGAGACGGGCAGTTCGTTTCATTGCTGTCGGCGTGGGGTTTGCAATGACTGTCTCACTCTTTCTTAAGGGATAGGCAACCTCTCCGACTCGGGAATTTTTCCTCGTAGTTTAGACTCACCGGTCGCCCGGTTTGTCGGGCTGGTGGGCTTTGCGCTTGTGGCACCCCCATTGCAAGAAAACCAATTCAATTCAAGGGGGTGTGCAATGGAAACCACCTGGTTGGTAGTTGTAGGCATTGCCGGTCTCCTCATCGGTTTTGCTGTGGGATACCTTCTGTTTTCGTCCAGGGCGCGTCGTCAGATCCTGGGTTATTCTCGGGAAGTCGACGAAAAGAATCGTCAGCTGGAAAGCTTGAATCAAGGTGTCACGGAACTTGAGGGGGAGTTGAGCGGCCGCCAGGCCGAGCTGGACGATTGGCGAGG
>DAOTAI010000014.1:24626-24956 GCA_035593865.1 Acidobacteriota bacterium | reverse complement strand
CGGGCAGCCTGACGGTGACCGCTGTCTCGTCCACGCAGGTCGATCTTTCCTGGCCTGATGTTTCCGGGGAGACGCTTTACCGGCTCGAGCGGAAGACGGGCGCCGGAGCGTTTGGACCGCTAACGACCAAGACGGCCAACACGACGACGCACAGCGACACCACGGTCACCGCCGGCACGAATTACACCTACCAGATCCGGGCCGAAAACACTTACGGCTACTCCGCCTGGACGGCTTCGAACTCCGTGACCACCCCGGGCGGCGGTGAGACAACGTTCGTGACGGGGCAGAACTTGAGCCCCAGCCAGTGGAACAACTACACCGGCTGGA